>NZ_AJFC01000001.1:0-17737 GCF_000256505.1 Rhodococcus sp. P14
GTTCGTGACCGCCAGCGCCTTCAGATCGGCGTCGTGCTCGTCGGTGCCGGCCGGGTTCACCCGCACCACCGTGCGAGCGGGATCGAGCGCGGGGGCCTGCAGGCACTTGCGGGCATGGCCCTTGTCCCCCGGCGCCACCCCGTCTTCGAGATCGAGGATCACCACATCCGCCGTCGCAGCCGCCTTACCGAACCGCTCCGGCCGATCGGCCGGACAGAACAACCACGCCGGGCCGCCGACGCCGTACATAGAGACCTCCTCCATCGGTGATCTCTTCGATGATGCTGTCCGCAGGGCCCCCTGTCAGGGCATTTGCCCAGGATCCGCGCGCCGGATAGTCGTACGCACGGGAAATTTCAGGTGTGTACGACTGGGCGGCGCGCGGATCTGTCGGCGCCGTGGACGCGGTCAGCGGTCGGCGGCCGCGGCGGACTCCTCGGCGCGGTGCAGGATCTGCTCGGCGTGCCGCAGCACCGGCGCATCGACCATCCGGCCCTCGAACTGGAACACCCCCCGCTCCTCCGGCACCGCCGCCAGCACCCGCCGCGCCCACGCCACATCCTGCTCGCTCGGCGCATACGCCGACCGGATCACCCCCACCTGACCCGGATGGATCGCCACCTTCGCATCGAACCCCACCGCCACCGCATCGAGCGCCTCCGCCCGCAACCCGTCGTGATCCCGGATGTCCAGGAACACCGAATCCAGGGCGAACCGCCCGTACGCCTTCGCCGCCAGCAACGCCTGCGACCGCACGTGCCGCGCCACGTCCCGATACGTCCCGTCGGCCCGACGCGAGGACTGCCCACCCAGCCCCACCACGAGATCCTCCGCCCCCCACATCAACCCCACCGTGCCCGCGGCCAGCGCGATCTCGTCGACCTTCAACGCCCCCAACGGCGACTCGATCAACGCCACCACCTCCCGCGGCGCCAACGACGTCACCTGCTGCGCCGACTCGCACTTCGCCAGCATCACCCGGGTGTACGGGGTCCGGTCGAGGGCGGCGAGGTCGGCGAGATGGTCGGACGTGCCAGCGGGATTGAGTCGCACCACCGTGCGAGCGGGATCGAGCGCGGTGTCCTGCAGGCACTTGCGGGCATAGTCCTTGTCCCCCGGCGCCACCCCGTCCTCGAGATCGAGGATCACCACATCCGCCGTCGCAGCCGCCTTACCGAACCGCTCCGGCCGATCCGCCGGACAGAACAACCACGCGGTGCCGCCCACGGCGGGCACGGACCTCATGCCTGCTCCTCCCCGGCCGGCCGGCACTGGACCAGCGTCTGGCGCACCGCGACCGCGACGACGTCGCCGCGCTGGTTGCGGGCCGTGTGCTCGAGCGTGACGATCCCCTGCCCGGGACGGGACTTGGACGCACGCTTGTCGGTGACCAGCGTCTCGGCGTAGAGGGTGTCGCCGTGGCGGACCGGCGCGGGGAACTTGATCTCCGAGAACCCGAGGTTGGCGACGATCGTGCCCTGCGTCAGCTGCGCCACCGACAACCCGACGAGAGTGGACAGGGTGAACATCGAATTCACCAGGCGCTCACCGAATTCGGTGCCCTCGCTGTAGGCGGCGTCGAGGTGCAGCGCCTGCGTGTTCATCGTCATCGTGGTGAACGCGACGTTGTCGGCCTCGGTGACGGTGCGGCCGGGGCGGTGCTCGTAGACGGTGCCGACCTCGAACTCCTCGAACCACAGTCCGCGCTGGGTGACCCGGGCGCTCACAGGCCGAGCTCCCGCGCCACCAGCATGAGCTGGACCTCGGTCGTGCCCTCGCCGATCTCGAGGATCTTGCTGTCCCGGTAGTGCCGCGCGACGGCGTACTCGTTCATGAAGCCGTAGCCGCCGTGGATCTGCGTCGCATCGCGCGCGTTGTCCATCGCGGCCTCCGACGCGACCAGCTTGGCGATGGCAGCCTGCTTCTTGAACGGCTTGCCGGCCAGCATGAGGGCCGCGGCGTCGTAGTAGGCGGCGCGGGCGGCGTGCGCCCGTGCCTCCATCCGGGCGATCTTGAAGGCGATCGCCTGGTTCCGGCCGATGGGACGGCCGAAGGCCTCGCGCTCCTTCGCGTACTTGACCGACTCGTCGACGCAGCCCTGTGCGGCACCGGTGGACAGGGCGGCGATCGCGATGCGGCCCTCGTCGAGGATGCGCAGGAAGTTCGCGTAGCCACGGCCCCGCTCCCCGAGCAGGTTCTCCGCCGGGACCCGCACATCGGTGAAGCTCAGCGGGTGGGTGTCCGAGGCGTTCCAGCCGACCTTGTTGTAGGCGGGCTCGGCCACGAAGCCCGGGGTGTCGGTGGGCACGACGATCGTGGAGATCTCCTTCTTGCCGTCCCGCTCGCCGGTGACGGCGGTGACGGTGACGATCTCGGTGATGTCGGTGCCGGAGTTGGTGATGAACTGCTTGCTGCCGTTGATGATCCACTGATCACCGTCGAGTTTGGCGGTGGTCTTGGTGCCGCCGGCGTCGCTGCCCGCGCCGGGCTCGGTCAGCCCGAACGCGCCCAGGGCCCGGCCGGCCGCGAGCTGCGGCAGCCACTTGCGCTTCTGCTCCTCGGTGCCGAAGCGGTAGATCGGCATGGCGCCGAGCGAGACGCCGGCCTCGAGGGTGATGGCCACGGACTGGTCGACCTTGCCGAGTTCCTCGAGGGCGAGGCACAGCGCGAAGTAGTCGCCGCCCTGTCCGCCGTACTCCTCGGGGAACGGCAACCCGAACAGGCCGAGATCGGCCATGCCCTTGACGACCTCGTACGGAAAGGTGTGGTTGGCGTCGTGCTCGGCGGCGACGGGCGCGACGACGCTCCGCGCGAAGTCGGCGACGGTGTCCTTCAGGTCCCGGTAGTCGTCGGGAAGCTGTCCGGTGGAGAGGTAGTCGGTCATCTGCTGTGTCCTAGCTTTCGGTGGTGTCGGTGGGAACGACGCGGGCGAGGAGCTGGTCGACCTTGACCTGGTCCCCGGGGGCGACGAGAAGTTCGACGGTGCCGTCGACCGGCGTGGTCAGGGCGTGCTCCATCTTCATCGCCTCGACGACGACGACGGTCGTGCCGGCGGTGACGGCGGCCCCCGCCTCGACGGGCACGGCGATGACGGTGCCGGGCATCGGGCTGGTCAGCTCGGCCTCACCGGCGTGGGCGTCGGCGCCGCGGATGCTCGCCTCGCGCGCCTCACGCACCGGCCAGGTGCCGCCGTCGCCGGCGAGCCACAGCTGCCCGTCGCCCTCGGCGACGCGGAACTCCGAGCGCACCCCGTCGAGCGTGACCGCGAGGCGGTCCCCTTCGAATCGAGCGGTGAGCACGCGCTCCGGGCCGTCCTCGATCCGCGCGGTGGCGGCCCCCGGGGTGCCGTTCAGGTGCACGTGGTCGGTGCGGGTGGGGGTGTGCAGCCGCACGGTGGTCGGCGCGGATCCGCCGACGCGCCAGCCGGTGGGCCGGTCCCACGGATCGACGGGGGCGTGGCTCGACGCGGCGGGCCAGCGTCGCAGCCACCGGTGCGCGGCCGCGGCGACGAGCACCGCATCGGGGGTGTCCGGGGCGGCGTAGTCGCCGAGGCGGCGGTCGAGCAGTCCGGTGTCGAGGTTCCCGGCCTGCACGTCGGGGTCGGCGAGCAGGAAGCGGGCGAAGTCGATGTTGGTGACCACCCCGAGGACCGCGGTGTCGGCCAGGGCCCGGTCGAGACGGCGCAGCGCGGCGGCCCGGTCGGGTCCGTGCGCGATCACCTTCGACAGCATCGGGTCGTAATCACTGCCGACGACCGTGCCCACCTCGAGACCGGAGTCGACGCGTACGCCGGACCCTTCCGGCTCGACGACGTCGACCACGGTGCCGCCGGTGGGCAGGAACCCGCGGGCGGGGTCTTCGGCGTAGACGCGGGCCTCGATCGCATGCCCGGTCAGGGTGATCTCGTCCTGCGCGAAACCGAGCGCCTCACCCGCGGCGACGCGCACCTGCCACTCCACCAGGTCCAGTCCGGTGACCATCTCGGTGACGGGGTGCTCGACCTGGAGGCGGGTGTTCATCTCCATGAAGAAGAACTCGTCCGGCGCGTCCGCGGAGACGATGAACTCGACCGTGCCGGCGCCGGTGTAGTCGACGCTGCGGGCGGTGTTGCACGCCGCTTCGCCGATCCGGGCGCGGGTGGCCTCGTCGAGCAGCGGCGACGGGGCCTCCTCGATCACCTTCTGGTGGCGGCGCTGCAGGCTGCACTCACGCTCGCCGAGATGGACGACGTTCCCGTGGGTGTCGGCGAGGATCTGTACCTCGATGTGCCGCGGGCGCTGCACGAAGCGCTCCAGGAAGAGGGTGTCGTCGCCGAACGCGGAGGCGGCCTCGCGTCGCGCCGAGGCGAGCGCCTCGGCGAGCTGCCCGGATTCGGTGACCAGGCGCATGCCCTTGCCGCCGCCGCCGGCGGACGGCTTGATCAGCACCGGGTATCCGATGTCGCCCGCCGCCGCGATCAGTTCGTCGTCGGTCAGGCCGGGCCGGGAGATGCCCGGCACGACGGGGACGTCGAACGCGGCGACGGCGTTCTTGGCGGTGATCTTGTCGCCCATGACCTCGATGGCCTTGGCGGGCGGGCCGAGGAACACGATCCCGGCGTCGGCGCAGGCCTGGGCGAATCCCGAGTTCTCGGACAGGAAGCCGTAACCGGGGTGGATCGCCTGTGCGCCGGTGCGCCGCGCGGCATCGATCACCTTGGCGATGTCGAGGTAGCTCTCCCGGGCGGCGGCGGGGCCGAGGCGCACCGCGGTGTCGGCCTCCCGCACGTGCCGGGCGCCTGCGTCGGCGTCGCTGTACACGGCGACGGAGCGGATCCCCATCTGCCGCAGCGTGCGGATCACCCGCACCGCGATCTCCCCGCGGTTGGCGACCAGAACGGTATGGAACATCCCGGCTGGGCCGGTGGTATCGAACATGTTCAACTGCCTCACATCCGGAAGACGCCGTAGGAAACCGGCTCGAGGGGCGCGTTCGCACACGCCGACAGGGCCAGGCCGAGAACTTCCCGCGTGTCGGCGGGATCGATGATGCCGTCGTCCCACAGCCGCGCGGTCGAGTAGTAGGGGTTGCCCTGGTGCTCGTACTGTTCGCGGATCGGGGCCTTGAACGCCTCCTCCTGCTCGGCGGTCCAGGGCGTGCCGGACGCGTCGAGCTGGTCCGAACGCACCGTCGCCAGCACGGAGGCGGCCTGCTCGCCGCCCATCACCGAGATGCGCGCGTTGGGCCACATCCACAGGAACCGGGGCGAGTACGCCCGCCCGCACATCGAGTAGTTGCCGGCGCCGTAGGAGCCGCCGACGACGACGGTCAGTTTGGGGACACGCGCGCACGCGACCGCGGTGACCATCTTGGCGCCGTGCTTGGCGATGCCGCCGGCCTCGTAGTCCCGGCCGACCATGAAGCCGGAGATGTTCTGCAGGAACAGCAGCGGGATCGAGCGCTTGTCGCACAGCTCGATGAAGTGGGCGCCCTTCTGGGCGGATTCGCCGAACAGCACGCCGTTGTTGGCGATGATGCCGACCGGGTGGCCGTGGATGCGGGCGAACCCGGTGACCAGGGTCTTGCCGTACTCGGCCTTGAATTCGGAGAAGCTCGAACCGGGTCCGGTCGGGTCGCCGTCGACGAGGCGCTCGATGACCTCGTGCACGTCGTAGGGGGTGCGCGGGTCGGTGGGCACCACGTCGTAGAGCTCGGCCGGATCCGCGGCGGGCGCGAAGGTCGGCGCGACGTCCCACGGCCGGGGGGTGCGGGGCCCGAACGTGGCGACGATGGCGCGCACCTTGTTCAGGGCGTCGCGGTCGTCCTCGGCGAGGTGGTCGGTGACGCCGGAGACCTTCGAGTGCAGGTCGCCGCCGCCGAGTTCCTCCGCGGTGACGACCTCGCCGGTGGCGGCCTTCACCAGCGGCGGACCGCCGAGGAAGATGGTGCCCTGGTTGCGGACGATGACGGCCTCGTCGCTCATCGCGGGCACGTAGGCGCCGCCCGCGGTGCACGAGCCGAGGACCGCGGCGATCTGCGGGATGCCCTTGGCGCTCATGGTGGCCTGGTTGTAGAAGATGCGGCCGAAGTGCTCGCGGTCGGGGAACACCTCGTCCTGCCGCGGCAGGAACGCCCCGCCGGAGTCGACCAGGTACAGGCACGGCAGCTGGTTCTGCAGCGCGATCTCCTGGGCCCGCAGATGCTTCTTCACCGTCACCGGGTAGTAGGTGCCGCCCTTGACGGTGGCGTCGTTGGCGACGATGACGCATTCGCGGCCGGACACCCGTCCGATGCCGGCGATCATCCCGGCACCGGGGCACTCGTCGTCGTACATGCCGTTCGCGGCCAGCGGCGCGATCTCGAGGAATGCGCTGCCGGGATCGAGCAGGGCGTCGACGCGCTCGCGGGGCAGCAGCTTCCCGCGGGCGACGTGCCGTTCCCGGGCCTTCTCGCTGCCGCCGAGAGCGGCGGTCGCGAGCTTGTCGCGCAGCTCGGTGACCAGCTGGACGTGCTGCTCGCGGTAGGTCCGCGCAGCGGTTGTCAGGGGGGTTGTCACAGTACAGTCCTCGCCTTGGGGTGGGCGCCTGAGTTAATACTCGATAACTGAAAATGAGGTTAGCTGTGATTAACTGAGTTGTCCAGACCCCGTCAGGAAGGAACGGTGCGGCCGATGACCGAGCTGAAGCCGGACACCGACGAACAGCTGCTCACCGCACGCGGCCGGGCCAAGGCCGACCGGCGACGGCAGCTGCTCCAGGCCGCCGCGCGCCTCGTCGCCGAGCGCGGGTTCAACGGCGTACGACTCGAGGACCTCGGGGCAGCGGTGGGCATCAGCGGCCCCGCCGTCTACCGGCACTTCCCCAACAAGGACGCGCTGCTCGTCGAGCTGCTGGTCGACATCAGCCGTCGCCTGCTGGCCGGCGGCACCGACGTGGTCGACCACACCGACGATCCCCGGCGCACACTCGACCGCCTGGTGGACTTCCACCTCGACTTCGCGCTCGGGGAACCGGACCTGATCCGGGTGCAGGACCGGGAGCTGCAATCCCTCCCGGCGGACGCCCGCCGGGAGGTGCGCCAGACCCAGCGGCGCTACGTCGAACTGTGGGTGGGCGCCCTGCGCCGCCTCGACCCCACCCTGGGAGAGTCCGACGCACGGACCATGGCGCATGCCGCCTTCGGGCTCATCAACTCGACCCCGCACAGCGCCGACCGGTCCTCCCCCGCCGCGACCCGGGCGGTGTTGCGCCACATGACCCTGGCCGCGCTGGGCGCCGAGCGGGCCGGGGACCCCGAATCCGACGCCTGAACAGGCACGGAGCCCCGCCCGGATCACCGGACGGGGCTCCCATCGTGCTGCCGTTACCGGCACTGCACTGCTGCTACCGGACCTTGTCCCTCGTCATCGAGGTGTAGGCCAGGGTCAGCACCGCGGCGACGGCGATACTGATGATCCAGCGCCACCAGTCGATGCCGGGCGTATCACCCTGATCGCTGATCATGCCCCAGATCCAGTAGCCGATCAGGGCGCCGACGATGCCGATGACTATGGTGATGAGCCACCCCATCGCCTGCTTCCCCGGAATCACCAGCCGTGCGAGCACACCGATGACCGCACCGAAGATGATCGTGCCGATGATCTCTCCCATCACGGGCTCCTCTCTCGGAACATCGAACCGTGGGGACGGTATGCCACAGAGTGCGCGGAATATGCGCGCTTCGGGAGAATTCCGGTAAATCTTCTGCAAAATGTTGCGCGGGCCCGCAGATGCGCCCCGGCCGGCCGCCGGGGCGCATCCCGCGATCAGGCGTCGTGGAGGATGACCCCACGGATGTTCTTGCCGTCGCGCAGGTCCTGGTAGCCCTGGTTGACCTCCTCGAGGCTGTAGCGATGGGTGACCAGCTCGTCGAGCTTCAGCTGCCCGGCATCGTAGAGCCGCAGCAGCCGCACGATGTCGTACTGCGGGTTGGCCGAACCGAACAGCGAGCCCTTGATGGTCTTCTGGAACAGGGTCAGTTCCGTTCCGGACACGTGCACCGTGAGCTTCTCCGGGTTGGCCAGGCCGGTGATGACGACGGTGCCGCCCTTGCCCACGATCGAGGTGGCCGCCGAGACGACCTCCTCGTCGACGGTGCCGACGAGGATCAGGGCAGCGTCGGCGCCCTGGCCCCAGCTCAGCTCGTTGACCTTCTCGGCCGCCTCGGCGGCAGTGGCGAAGGCGTGCGTGGCACCGAACTTCAGGGCGGTGTCGCGCTTGAACTCCACCGGGTCGACGACCACGACGTACTTGGCGCCCGCGTGCACGGCACCCTGGACGGCGTTGATGCCGAGACCGCCGATGCCGTAGATCACGACGATGTCGCCGGCGCGGACGTCCCCGGCGTACACCGCGGTGCCCCAGCCGGACGGCACACCGCAGCCGACGAGCACGGCGGTCTCGAGCGGGAGCCAGTCGTCGACCTTGACCACCGAGTGCTGCGAGATGGTGGCGCGCTCGGCGAACGTGCCGAGCATGCACATCGCGCCGAAGTCCTTACCGTCGCCGTGGAACCGGAACGACCCGTCCGGCATGCAGCCCTCGAGAATGGTCGCGCCCATGTCGCACAGGTTCTGCCGGCCCGTCGAGCAGTACCGGCAGGTGCCGCAGTTCGGGATGAAGCTGCACACGACGTGGTCGCCCGGCTTGACCTTGGTGACGCCGGGACCGACCTCCTCGATGATGCCCGATCCCTCGTGGCCGCCGACGATCGGGTAGCGCGGGGGCAGGTCCCCGTCGGTCAGGTGCAGGTCCGAGTGGCACAGACCCGCGGCGGTGTACTTGATCAGCACCTCGCCGGGGCCGGGACCGTCCAGATCGAGTTCCATGATCTCGAACGGCTTTCCGGCCTCGAGCAGAACTGCGGCTTTGGTCTTCATTGTGGTTCTCCTTCGCAGGTTCGAGAGGGTGGGCAGGACCGTCAGAGCGCGATGTTGACGGCCTTGGTCTGAGTGAAGGCATCGATGCCGGACGCGCCGAGCTCGCGTCCCCAGCCGGATTGCTTGTAGCCGCCGAACGGCATCGCGGTGTCGAAGCCGTTGTACTGGTTGACCCACACCGAACCGGCCTTCAACCGCCGGGCGACTCGGTGTGCCCGCGAGATGTCACGGGTCCAGATGCCGGCGGCGAGACCGTAGATGGAGTCGTTGGCCGCACCGACGATGCCTTCGTCCGCGTCGAACGGCATGGCGGCGACCACCGGCCCGAAGATCTCCTCCCGGACGACGCTGAACTCGGGCTTGACGTCGACCAGGACGGTGGGCTCGACGAAGTAGCCGATATCCCCCCAGCGCTTGCCCCCGGTCAGGGCGCGGGCGCCGTCGGCGAGGCCCTCGCGCAGGTAGCCGGTGACCCGATCCAGCTGCTCCTGGGAGACCAGCGGGCCGAGCTGGGTGGCCGGGTCGAGACCGGGTCCGATCTTCACCTTGCTCGCCGCCTCGGCGACGGCCTCGGTGAACCTCTCGAAGATGGGACGCTCGACGAACAACCGGGTGCCGGCCACGCAGCACTGGCCGTGGTTGAACAGCCACGCATCGAGAGAACCCTGCACGGCCGCATCGAAGTCGGCGTCGGCGAAGACGATGTTCGGGCTCTTGCCGCCGAGTTCGAGCGAGACCTTCTTCAGGTTTCCCTTGGCGGCGTCGACGACCTTCTTGCCCACCTCGGTGGACCCGGTGAAGGCGATCTTGTCGACGTCGTCGTGCGCGGCGAGGGCGGCGCCGGCGTCGCCGAAGCCGGGCACGATGTTCACCACCCCGGGCGGGAACCCGGCCTCTTCGAAGATCTCGGCGAGCAGCAGCGCGGTGAGCGGCGTCTGCTCCGCGGGCTTGAGAATGACGGTATTGCCGGCGGCGAGGGCGGGCGCGAGCTTGAACGCGGCCATCAGCAGCGGGAAGTTCCAGGGCACGATGAGCCCGCACACGCCCACCGGTTCGCGCAGCGTGTAGGCGTGGAACTCGCCGCCGGGCACGAACGGCATCGTGACGTTCACCGTGCTGCCCTCGATCTTGGTGGCCCACCCGGCGTAATAGCGGAAGATGTCCGCCGACCACGCCGTGTCCACGGCCGCGGCGATCACGGCGGACTTGCCGTTGTCGAGCGCCTCGAGCTGGCCGAACTCCTCGGCGCGCTCGGTGAGCAGATCACCGACCCGCCAGATCATGCGCTCCCGCTCGGCGGCCTTCATCGTCGGCCACGGGCCCTCGTCGAATGCCTTGCGGGCGGCCCGCACGGCCCGGTCGACGTCCTCGGCGCCGCCGTGGGCGACGTCGGTGAGCTTGTCCCCGGTCGCGGGATCGTAGGTCGCGAAGACGCGGCCCGAGGCGGCGTCGAGCCATTCGCCGCCGATGTAGAGCTGTCTGGTCCCGGAGAGGAACTCTCGGATCCGCGGAGCGACGATGTGCTCGGCAACAGCTGTCATGCCCAACCTCCTGAAGTAGTGTGACACGGGTCATACTGCTTCGGGCAGGGCCGTGGGAACTGTTCAAGGATTGGACAGTGCGCACATGCGCATACGAGCGACGAGACCCGCGCGGGTACGGTCAGCCCGCGATGCCGAGCGCGCGGATCCGGCTGTAGAGCGTGGTGCGGCTGATACCGAGCTGCGCCGCGGCGTGCACCTTGTTGCCGCCGCTCTCACGCAGCGCCTCGATGATGGCCTCCCGCTCGGCGCGCTCGCGCCCTCCCAGGCGGGAGACCCGGCTCGTCGCCCGGTAGTCGACCGGCAGATCCTCCCGTCGCACCGGCAGCGGGGACTCCCGCACCGGGACGGCGGCGAGCACCGCCCGCAGTTCGGCGAGGTTGCCGGGCCACGAACGTTCCGACAAGGCCGTCAGGGCACTCGGGCCCAGGCGCAGATCCGGTCGGCCGAGTTCCTGCGCGAGCGCGGCGGCCAGGTCACCGAGTTCCCGGATCCGTTGCCGCAGGGCCGGGACCCGGACCTGACCGGGGCAGCGTGCCAACAGCTCCCGCACCGGCGGCCGGATGCCGTCGACGGGGTCGGCCGTGAGCACGAGCCGCGGTGCGGCCGGGTCGGAGAGCATCGACGAGAGCAGCGCCGGCACCGGGTCCGGCGCCAGGTGCACGTGTTCGACGACCACGAAGCCGCGGTCCGTCGCGGCGGCCGCGACCGTGAGCAACCGGGCCGACCATTCGCGTTCACCCTCACCGACGATCCGGGCGGCATCCAGGAACGTGCCCGCCTCACGGACGAGTTCCCTTGCCGCCCAGGTTCGCCCACTGCCGGGCTCGCCGACGATCGCCACGCCACCGGCACCGTCGCGCAGCCGCCCGAGCCGCCGCCGTAGCCGCGTCGTCGCATCCTGCGCGACGTCGCTCCGGGGCACGGGTTCGCGTGCCCCGGAGGCGTCGAGCAGGAACAACGCGCCGCTGCCGATGCCCGGGATGCGGTCGATCCGCAACCGGGTGCTGCCGCCGGCGGACAGCGCGAAGTCCATGGTGCGGGACTCCCCCGCTGGCAGATCGACCGCGATCGCGCGCAGGGCAGCGTGATCGGCGGGCAGGAGCAGTTCGACGGCGGCCTTGTTGGTGAGCATGATGTCCTCGCCCATGGCCGCGACCGCGACGCCGCGCTGCTGCGCGGCCCGCTGGAACGCGTCGACGACCCGCCGGTCGGACTCGCGGGCGCCCTCGAGCAGCCGTGCCTCGATGTCGCGGGCCGCCCGGGCGAGGAACGGCGCGAACAGCGGATTGGCGGTCTTGCCGGCGGCGGTGATGTCGAGGATGCCTTCGATGCGACGGGTGACCGGATGCACGAGGGGATGCCCGTAGCAGCTGAAGTCCTTGAGGGACTCGAGGTAGTGCTCTTCGCCGTGCACCACGAGGCTCTGCCGCACCTCGAACGGGGTGCCGAGGGCATTGGTGCCGTAGGTGTCCTCGCTCAGGGCGGCGCCGGGGACCACGCCGATCTCCTCCATGGCCCGTTGCATGGGTGCCGAGTCGAACAACCGGGCCACGATCCGGCAGTCGCGGTCCACGAGGAGGATGCAGCAGCCCGTGCCGGCGAGCTGGGTGCGCAGCTCGTCGAGCACCGGCCGGGCGGCGTCGAGCAGCCGCCCGGCCGCGTCCGAGGGGCCCAGCAGGGTCGGTTCGGGAAGCCGTCCCGGGTCTATCCCGCTCAGCTGTGAGCGCTTCCAGGACAGAGCGATCTCCGGCCGCAGACCGTTCACCCCTGTCCGGCCTCCCCGAGCAGGGCCGTCGAGATCTCACGCATCTCGACCTTGCGGATCTTGCCGGTGACCGTCATCGGGAACTCGTCGACGACGTGCACGTAGCGGGGGATCTTGTAGTGTGCGAGCTTGCCCGTGCAGTACTCGCGCAGCGACTGCGCGTCGAGCGGCGCCGCCCCCTCCCGCATCCGGATCCACACCATGAGCTCCTCCCCGTACTTCTGGTCGGGCACCCCGACCACCTGGGCGTCGAGGATGTCCGGGTGGGTGTAGAGGAACTCCTCGATCTCCCGCGGGTAGATGTTCTCGCCACCCCGGATGACCATGTCCTTGATGCGGCCGGTGACCGAGACGTACCCGTCGGCGTCCATGACGCCGATGTCGCCGGTGTGCATCCACCGGGCGGCGTCGATGGCGTCGGCGGTCTTGTCGGGCTGGTTCCAGTAGCCGAGCATCACCGAGTAGCCGCGGGTGCACAGTTCGCCCGGCTCGCCGCGCGGGACGGTCAGGCCCGTGGCCGGATCGACGATCTTGACCTCGAGGTGCGGGCCGACGCGGCCGACGGTGGACACCCGCTGGTCGATGGTGTCGTCGCTGCGGGTCTGCAGCGACACCGGGGAGGTCTCGGTCATGCCGTAGCAGATGGAGACCTCGGCCATGCCCATCCGTTCGATGACCTGCTTCATCACCTCGACCGGGCACGGCGAGCCCGCCATGATGCCGGTGCGCAGGCTCGACAGGTCGAAGCCGTCGAAGCCGGGGTCGGCGAGTTCGGCGATGAACATCGTCGGCACACCGTAGAGGGAGGTGCAGCGCTCCTCGGCGACGGCGGCCAGCGTCTGGGCCGGGTCGAAGGCCGGTCCCGGGATCACCATCGTCGCACCGTGGCTGGTGCAGGCCAGATTGCCCATCACCATGCCGAAGCAGTGGTAGAAGGGCACCGGGATGCACACCTTGTCCTGCTCGGTGTAGTGGCACAGCTCGCCCACGAAGAACCCGTTGTTGAGGATGTTGTGGTGGCTGAGGGTGGCGCCCTTGGGGAATCCGGTCGTGCCGGACGTGTACTGGATGTTGATCGGATCGTCGGCCGACAGGTCGCGCTGCGCGGCGTCGAGCCGGGTGCGGTCGTCGGCGAGTGCGGCGCGGCCGGACTCGCCGAGCTCGTCCCAGTCGGGAGAGCCGAGCAGCACCACCTGTTCGAGATCCGGGCAGTTGCCCCGCACCTCGTCGATCATCGCCGCGTAGTCGGACGTCTTGAACCTCGGGGCCGCGACCAGCATGCGGATTCCGGCCTGGGTGAGCACGTACTGCAGTTCGTGCGAGCGGTAGGCCGGGTTGATGTTGACCAGGATCGCGCCGATCTTCGCGGTGGCGTACTGGACGAACACCCACTCGGCGCAGTTGGGCGCCCAGATGCCCACCCGGTCGCCCTTGCCGATGCCGGCCCGCAGCAGCCCGAACGCGAGAGCGTCGACCTCGCCGGCGAGCTCGGTGTAGGTCCAGCGCCGGCCGGCGGCGCGGTCGACGAGCGCGTCCCGGGCGCCGTGCCGGGCGACGGTGCGGTCGAAGTTGTCGCCGATCGTGTCCCCGAGCAGCGGGGTGTTCCACGCCCCCGAGGTGTAGCTGGGCAGTTCGGGTGTGGTGAAACCGGTCATTGGTGCTCCTGCAGTGTGCGCGGCCCGGGACGAGCGACGGGGTCTCGAGGACTCGTCCACCATGCTCGCCGATCCGGGGCCGCAGGTGTTCGGATTCTGGACAGTTGAGGGGGTGGTGACAGCACGAGGCGCCCTCCCCGGGGTGTCGGGGAGGGCGCCGGCGGGATCAGAGCGCTCGGTCCCGGGTCTCGACGAGGGCCTTCGTGCACACGAAGCTCAGGACGCCGAGCACGGAGAGCATGACGCCGATGGCGATGCCGCCGTAGGACGCGGCCAGGGGCGCGGCCAGCATGGGCGGGATCGCACCGCCGAGGACGCCGGCGAGGTTGTAGCCGAGTCCGGCGCCGGTGTACCGGTACCGGGTGTGGAACATCTCCGGCAGCAGTGCGCCGCACGGGCCGTAGGCGATGCCGAAGATGGCCAGGGTGACCATCATGCCGACGACGAACGCGACCGGCGATCCGGTGTCGAGCAGCGGGAACAGCGCCAGCGCCCACACGACGGAGAAGCCGCACGAGATCATGATGACGCGACGGCGTCCGACCCGGTCGGAGTAGAGCGCGGAGAGCACGATCGCGGCGCCGAACACGAGCGACGAGACGATGCCGACGGTCAGGACGAACGGCCGGGAGAAGCCGAGGGTCTTGGTCGCGTAGCTGGTCAGGTACGCGGTGCCCATGTAGAAGAAGGCGAACATGATCGCCAGGGCGCCGGCCGAGAGGAGGATCTCCTTGGTCTGGTAGCGCAGGGCGTCGAGGAACGGCAGGGTGCGCTTCTCGGCCGGGGCGGCGGCGCGGGCTTCGCTCTCGGCCCGGAACACCGGGGTCTCCTGGATGGCGAGGCGCATGTACAGACCGACGGCCACGAGAACGATGCTGAGCAGGAACGGGATTCGCCAACCGTAGTCGAGGAAGGCCTCGTTGGTGTCGCCGAGGGCCAGGCCGGTGAACAGGAAGGTGCCGCTCGACAGGGCGAAGGCGATGGCCGGGCCCAGCTGGGGGAACATCGCATACAGGCCGCGTTTGCCCGGTGGCGCGTACTCGGCGGTGAGCAGCGTCGCGCCGGCCCATTCACCGCCGACGGCGAAGCCCTGGGCGAAGCGCAGCAGCACGAGGATGATCGGGGCGGCGACGCCGATCGTCTCGGCGCCCGGAAGCAACCCGATGAGCAGGGTCGAGATGCCCATCAGCAGCAGGGTGGAGACGAGGGTCTTCTTGCGGCCGATGCGGTCGCCGAAGTGCCCGAACAGCATGGCGCCGACCGGGCGCGCGATGAAGGCGACGGCGAAGGTCGCGAACGAGGCGACCGTGCCGGCGGTGGCGCCGAGCGCCGGGAAGAACACCGTCGGGAAGACCAGGGCTGCGGCGGTTCCGTAGATGAAGAAGTCGTAGAACTCGATGGTGGTGCCGATGCAGCTGGCGATGGCGACGCGTCGGATGCCGGGGCCGCCCGGGGCAGGAGCGGTCGGCGCGGCGGGCTTGTGCCCCGCCGGTACCACGGGGGGTTCGGCCCCCGGTGTCGACACTGTGGTCACGTCTGTCCTCCGTATTTCCGTCCGAGCCGCGGCGGACCTGCGCCGCGGGATGGAAGGAAAGGTAGTGATCCGCCTCACTCCCCCACTACCCCCGAAAGGGGGGTGGCTGTGAGCCGTATCACGTAGTTCGGCGAACGAATGACCGGAGCGCGTCGGGCATCCCGGCGCGGCCACCGGGGCGGACCGGCCGCGCCCGCGCCGCCTACGCTCCGTCCATGACGACGACCTGGGAACCGGGCACCCGGGGGTTCTGGCCCTCCCGTCGGGCCGGACCGTCCGGGGCCGGGGCGTCCGCCGGCGCCGACCGGCCCGCACCCCACACTCGGGATCTACCGCTCGGGCCGGAAACCGCCGACGGTCCCGTGGCAGGCCCGATGGATCCGCTGGCCCGACTTCCGGCTCCCAGCCGATCCCCGGGCCGCGCGCCGGATACTGCACGAGGCATGGGAGCGGTGTGTGGCCGAACGCGTCGAAGTCGCCTGCGGCGGGGGACACGGCCGCACGGGCACCGCGCCGGCCTGCCTGGCGATCCTCGACGGCGTGCCGCCCGCCGACGCGGTTGCCTATGTGCGCGAGCACTATTCGCGCCGAGCGGTGGACACGCCCGGGCAACGGCGCTTCGTCGCCGCGTTCCGGTGACCGGCGCGTCAGCGACCGGCGGCGCCGGCGAGTTCGGCGCGCATCTCGCGCCACACGGTCGCGTACGAGTCGATGTTCGGTGCCGTGGCCCATGCCAGCGCGCCGGACTTGATCTTCCCGAGCGCCTCGGCGAACAGGTCCTGGTACCGCGACAGGCGCGGAACGAAGGCCGACACGTCGTCGAAGAGATTCTGCGCCTTGCGATCCAGCTCGATCAGTTCGTCGAGGAAGTTGGCGGATTCCGGGTCGGCGAGCAGCGCGGTGAGCTCGTCGTCGAGCGGCCCGAACTGTTCGAACAGCTCCGCGAGGGAATCCTCGTCGATCGAGACGCGCTCCGCGTCGAGCTGATCGGTCAGCTCCGCAGCACCCGCGTCGGTCAGGGAGATGCCGTCGCCGCTCTCCTTCGCCTTGCCCTGGGCGACGAGTGCGTCGAACGCCGCCCGGCCGGACGCGACGGACACCCCGAGATGCGCCGCGATCACCTCCGCGGTGACGGTCTGCTTCAGCCGCACCGTCTGCAGCAGAGCCAGCTCGTCGACATTGCCAGCGAAAGCCATCGTGTCCTCTCCTCGTCGCCCGGTCGCGGGCCGTACGTGTCACCCGGTCGGGCGGAGTACATGATTTGGCGGATGCGGCGGCAATGTCAACCGGCCACGCGGATGCGTCACGTTCTCGCCGCTACAACTCCCCCACCGTCGCGGAATCGAGCCGGTCGCCCCGCGTGGTGTCCTTCAGGTCCACCCCGGACCGCCCGAGCCGGCGCGCCCCGTCGACCAGCCCCGCGACGACGCACGCGGCCGCCGCATACCCCAGCCCTTCGGGTGGGTGGATGTTGGACACGCAGTTCCGTTCGGCGTCGGCACGACCGGGCCGCGGCTCGTGGGTCAGGTACACCCCGAGGCTGTCGGCGACCGACAGCCCGGGCCGCTCCCCGATCAGGACCAGCAGGGTGCGCACCCCCAGGGCGGCGCCGATGTGGTCGCCGAGCGCGACCCGCGCCGACGTCGCGATCACCGGCGTCGCCACGGACAGGTGCCGCGGCAGGGCCGCCACGATCGCCTCGAGCAGGGCGACGCCGTGCTCGGTCAGGGCCCGCGGCGAGAGCCCGTCGGCGAGGACCACCCCGACGTCGGCGCCGACGGCCGGGACCGCGGACAGGTCCGCGGGCACGCGGCCGAGATCCGGGCGGCGCAGGTACTCGCCCCGATCGCGCACGCGGCTCTCGACGACGACGGGCGCGCCGAGTCCGAGACGTTCGACGTCGGCGGCCAGGGCCGGCACGTCGAGGGGCTGGTGCACCGCATCGCGGGCCGCGGCGTGCGCGGCCCGGAACTCGAGCACCCGCGCGGTCGGGAGGCCGTCGCCGGCGCGGCCGAGCCCGATGCGGGCCTGCGTCGACGACCGCAGCGGCGCCCAGAAGTCACGGTCGACGGACTCGCTCATGCCGCACCTCCCGCGAGGGCGCGCAGCGGGGAGGCGGCCGCGTCCACCGGCAGGATGTGCCCGGCTCCGTCGACCATGCCGAGGCCGGCGAGCCACCGCTCGAACTCGGGAGCGGGACGCAGGCCGAGCGCGCGCCGCACGTACAGCGCGTCGTGGAACGACAGGCTCTGGTAGCCGAGCATGACGTCGTCGGCCCCGGGCACGGCGATGACGAACGCGGCGCCGGCAACCCCGAGCAGCGTCAGGAGGGGGTCCATGTCG
>NZ_AJFC01000002.1:0-14184 GCF_000256505.1 Rhodococcus sp. P14
CAACTTGCCGCAGAAGTGGTCCTCGAGGCCCGCCCGGACGATCTGCTTGCCGTCGTAGAGGTACTCCGGGCCGATGAAACCGACCACCGTGTTGATCAGCAGCGGGTCGAGCGCGCGGGCGACGGCGTACGCCCGGGTCTCGAGGGTCTGCTGATCCACCGGACGTCCGCCCGTGCCGAGATGCGCGCCGGCCGACAGCGCCGAACCCTGTCCCGTCTCGAGGTACATGATGTTGTCCCCGACGGTGCCGCGCCCCAGGGCGCGACCGGCCTCGTTCGCCTCGCGCAGCAGCGCGAGGTTCACCCCGAAGCCGGCGTTGGCGCCCTCGGTGCCGGCGATGGACTGGAACACCAGGTCCACCGGGGCGCCGGCCTCGATGAGGCCGAGGGTGGTCGTCACGTGGGAGAGCACGCAGGACTGCACCGGGATGTCGAAGCGCAGCCGCATCTCGTCGAGCAGGTGCAGCAGGTCGGCGGTGGCCCGGGGCGAATCCGTCGCCGGGTTGATGCCGATGACGGCGTCGCCGCACCCCATCAGCAGCCCGTCGAGGGTCGCGGCGGCGATGCCGCGCGGGTCGTCGGTGGGATGGTTGGGCTGCAGCCGGGTGCCGAGCCGGCCGGGAAGTCCCACGGTGGTGCGGAACGCCGACGTGACCTCGATCGCGCGGGCCACCGCGATCAGGTCCTGGTTGCGCATGAGCTTGCTGACGGCGGCGACCATCTCGGGCGTCAGGCCGGGTGACAGGGCGGCGAACGTCGCGGCCGCATCGGCCTTCGTGACGGTGTCGAGGAGCAGGTCGCGCAGTCCCCCGACCGTCAGGTGCTGCACGGCGCGGTAGGCGTCGCGGTCGTGGTCGTCGAGGATCAGCCGGGTGACCTCGTCGGTCTCGTAGGGCACCACCGGCTCGGCGAGGAACACGTCGAGCGGGACGTCGGCGAGCACCCACTGCGCGGCCGCGCGCTCGGCGTCGGATTCGGCCGCGCAGCCGGCGAGTTCGTCGCCGGAGCGGCGCGGGGTGGCCTTGGCGAGCAGGTCCACGAGGCCGTCGAAGGTGTAGGTGGTGCCGGCGAGGTGCTGGGTGTAGACGCTCACTTCAGCTCGGCCTCCGCCTCGGCGAGTGCGGCGAACTCCTCGTCGGGCGAGTTCGCCACCAGCCGGTGCCGGCTGTAGAGCCCGAAGTAGGCCATGAACGCGGCGAAGGCGCCGAGGGTCCACAGGGCGGCGATCGGGTCGACCAGGAAGGTGGCCACGACGGCAGCGGCCGCGACGACCAGCGCGAAGGAGGTGGTGACGACACCGCCGGGGGTGCGGTAGGGCCGCGGCATGTTCGGCTCGCGCCGCCGCAGCATGATGTGGCTGACCATCATCAGCACGTAGCTCACCGCGGCACCGAAGACGGCCATGTTCAGCAGCATCGCGCCCTCCCCCGTGAGCGACAGCGCGAACCCGATCACACCGGGGACGATCAGCGCCAGCACCGGCGCCTTGCGCTTGTTGGTCAGCGACAGGCTCGTCGGGAGGTAACCGGCGCGCGAGAGCGCGAACGTCTGCCGCGAGTACGCGTACATGATCGAGAAGAAGCTCGCGATCAGACCGGCGAGGCCGATGTAGTTGACCACCTTCGCGGCGCCGCTGTCGCCGAGGGCCTCGACGAGCGGGTTGCCGGAGCTGGACAGGGCCTCGGCGCCGAGCGCGCCGGTGGCCAGGAACAGCACGGTCGCACCGGTGACGAGCAGTACCAGCATGGACACGATGATGCCCTTGGGCACGTTCTTCTCCGGTTCGGTCGCCTCCTCCGCGGCGAGCGGCACCCCCTCGACGGCGAGGAAGAACCAGATCGCGAACGGCACGGCCGCCCAGATGCCGAACAGACCGAAGGGCAGGAACGACGACGCACCGGCGGCGGTCTCGTCGACGGCGATGTCGGTCAGATTGGCGGTGTCGAACAGCCCGACGGCCGAGACCGCGAACACCACGAGCCCGACGAGTGCGATCGCGGTGATCACGAACATCGCCTTGAGGGCTTCGCCCGCGCCGGTGAGGTGGATGCCGATGAACACCGCGTACACGGCGAGGTAGATCCACCACCCGTCGGTGATGCCGAACAGGTTCAGCGACTCGACGTACCCGCCGATGAACGTGGCGATCGCCGCCGGGGCGATCGAGTACTCGATGAGAATTGCTGTGCCGGTGGCGAATCCACCCCAGGGTCCGAGTGCGCGACGGGCGAAGGTGTAGCCGCCGCCGGCGGCCGGCAGCGCGGAGGACAACTCCGCCATGCCGAGCACCATCGCGAAGTACATGGCCGCGATGATCACCGAGGCGACGAGCAGTCCACCGAACCCGCCTTCGGCCAGGCCGTTGTTCCAGCCGGCGTAGTCACCCGAGATGACGTAGCTGACCCCCAGCCCCGCGAGCAGAATCCAGCCTGCCGAACCCTTTCTCAGACTTCGCTTTTCGAGATAGGCACGACTCTCGGCGTGGAAGTCCGCGCCGTCGTGGTGAGCCGCGGTTCCGGTCCGGGGCGGGTCGGTCAACGACATGATTCCTCTTCTCGACGGAGGATGGCGACGTGTCGAGCAGGCACGCCGAGGACACCGCGCGTACTCACGGTACGAGCGGTATGTACACACCGCGTCAGTACGCGGTCACGGAAGTGTTACGAGGAGCGACCCGGGGTCGTCGGCACCGGGCACGCATCGGCGGCCTCGGCCACGACGGTCGGCTCCGTGGCCGGATCCGGGCGGGCGCCGGCGGCCCACTGCTTGCCGAGCACGGGGGTGTCGCGGGCGAGAGCGTCGTTCTCCTGAGCGGTGAAGGCACGGCCGCGACTGAGGAACCGGAGCCCCTCGGGGGATTCGAGGCTGAACCCGGAGCCGCGGCCCGGCACCACGTCGAGGACGAGCCGGGTGTGCTTCCACGCCTCGAACTGGGATCCCGAGATCCACACCGGGACGGCGTCGGCGCCGCCGGGCAGGTCGTCTGCCGTCCGCCCCACCTCGAGACGCAGGTCCAGCACCCCCAGCAGCACGTCCAGGTCGCCGACGACGAAGTCGCCGTCCGGATAGCACATCGGCGCCGACCCGTCGCAGCAGCCGCCGGACTGGTGCATCATCAGCGGCCCGTGGCGCTCGGCGAGGCGGCGCAGGAGCGTGACCGCGTCGGCGGTGGCGACGAGGCGGAGCGGGACGGACATACGGTGCCTTCCGATTGTCGGCGGGGGTAGGGCGGAATGGGAACGGCGCCTGCCACGTCGCAGGGGGGGTGACGTGACAGGCGCCGGGTCTGATCAGAAGAAGCCCTGGGCCTTCGGAGCGTAGGACACCAGGAGGTTCTTCGTCTGCTGGTAGTGATCGAGCATCATGTGGTGGTTCTCGCGGCCGATGCCGGACTGCTTGTAGCCGCCGAACGCCGCGTGCGCGGGGTACTGGTGGTAGGTGTTGGTCCACACCCGGCCGGCCTGGATCGCGCGACCGGCCCGGTAGGCGACCCCGCCGTCGCGGGACCAGACGCCGGCGCCGAGGCCGTAGAGGGTGTCGTTGGCGATGGAGATGGCGTCGTCGAAGTCCCGGAAGGAGGTCACCGAGACCACCGGTCCGAAGATCTCCTCCTGGAAGATGCGCATCTTGTTGTGGCCGCTGAACACCGTCGGCTGGACGTAGAAGCCGCCGGACAGGTCGCCGCCGAGGTCGGCGCGCTCGCCACCGGTGATCACATGGGCGCCTTCGCTCTTGCCGATCTCGATGTAGGACAGGATCTTCTCGAGCTGGTCGTTCGACGCCTGCGCACCGATCATCGTGTCGGTGTCGAGCGGATCACCCTGGCGCACGGCCTTCGTGCGCACCGCGGCCAGCGACAGGAAGTCGTCGAAGATGTCCTGCTGGATCAGCGAGCGCGAGGGGCAGGTGCACACCTCGCCCTGGTTGAGGGCGAACATCGTGAAGCCCTCGAGCGCCTTGTCCTGGTAGTCGTCGTTGGCCGAGAGCACGTCGGAGAAGAAGATGTTCGGGCTCTTGCCGCCGAGCTCGAGGGTGACCGGGATCAGGTTCTGCGAGGCGTACTGCATGATCAGGCGGCCGGTGGTGGTCTCGCCGGTGAACGCGATCTTGCGGATCCGCGGGCTCGACGCCAGCGGCTTGCCGGCCTCGACGCCGAAGCCGTTGACGATGTTGACCACGCCCGGAGGCAGCAGGTCGCCGATCACGGAGATGAGGTGCAGGATCGAGGCGGGCGTCTGCTCGGCCGGCTTGAGGACGACGGCGTTGCCGGCGGCCAGGGCGGGGGCAAGCTTCCACACCGCCATCAGGATCGGGAAGTTCCACGGAATGATCTGGCCGACGACGCCGAGCGGCTCGTGGAAGTGGTAGGCGACGGTCTCGGAGTCGATCTCGGAGATCGAGCCCTCCTGCGCACGGATCGCGCCCGCGAAGTAGCGGAAGTGGTCGATCGCGAGCGGAATGTCGGCGTTGAGGGTCTCGCGGATCGGCTTGCCGTTGTCCCAGGTCTCGGCGAGGGCGATCGACTCGAGGTTCTCCTCGATACGGTCGGCGATCTTGTTGAGCAGGATGGACCGCTCGGCGACGGAGGTCTTGCCCCAGGCCGGCGCCGCGGCGTGGGCGGCGTCGAGGGCCAGCTCGATGTCCTCCTCGGTGGACCGGGCCACCTCGGTGAACGGCTGTCCCGTGACCGGGGTGACGTTCTCGAAGTACTGACCCTTCACAGGCGGTACCCACTGGCCGCCGATCCAGTTGTCGTAGCGGGACTGGAAGGACATCAGGGCGTCGGGCGAGCCGGGACGGGCGTACACGGTCATCGGTGTTCACTCCTCGGATGGTCTGACACACCCCATGCGGGGCGTGTGATCCGGAACACTACGAGCCGGTGGGTTGCAACTACGTTGCGTAGCTGCAACCTCAGATGCCGAGCTGGCGGTCCAGCAGCTCGATCCGGGCCCTGACCTGGGCGAACAGCGTCGAGTGCGGATCGAGGGTGGTCAGGTACGCCTCCCAGGCGGCGATGTCGTCGCGCCCGTGCACCGATGCCGTCCACCGCGCGAGCAACTGGGCGTCGCCGGCGCGGAGGAGCGCCGCCTGCACCCGGGCGCGCAGTTCGTCCCGGATCTCCTCGACGCCGGGCGCGACCGATCCGGGCAGCACCGGCCCGGCGTACAGGCGCACCGCCGTCGCCACGTCACCGCGGTCGAGCGCACCGCGGACCTCCGCGACGTCGGTGACGAGTTCGCCGAGGAGCCGGTACGGGCGAGAACCGAGCCCCTCGGATCCGAAAACCTTTCGCAGCCGCGACATCTCGGCACGAATGGTGACGGAGTCGAGCTCGGACTCGTCGAGCAGCACCGCAAGCCGGTCCGAGCTCAGACCCTCGGGATGCTCGGCGAGCAGCAGCAGGATCTCGGCGTGCCGCTGCGACAGCGGGATCCGCTCGCCGTCGCGGTGCAACGTGGGCCGTCCGGAACCGAACGTGTCGAGGCTCGTGCGAGCGGACGACAACAGCCGCGGCGAGCTGAGCAGGTGCAGCCGCAGTTCCGACTCGGCGGCGGCGACCGTGGCCCGCACGAGTTGCAGCACCTCCGGCGCGGCGACGCGCAGACCGCCGGTGATGTCGATGGCGCCGAGGATCCGGCCGGTGCTCGGGTCGTGCACCGGCGCGGCCGAGCAACTCCACTCGTGCACGGTGCGGTTGAAGTGCTCGGCGGCGACGATCTGGACCGAGTGGTCGACGGCGAGAGCGGTGCCGGGCGCGTTGGTGCCCACCCGCTCCTCACTCCAGTCGGCGCCCTCGACGAAGCTCATCGACAGCGCCCGGTCCCGGGCCGCATGGTCGCCTTCGACCCACAGCAACCGGCCCTGTTCGTCGCTGATCGCGACGAGCAGCCCGCTGTCGGCGGCGTCCTCCACCAGCAGCTTGCGCACGACGGGACGGATCAGCGCCATCGGATGCCCGGCCCGGTACCGCTCGAGGTCCAGGCCGGTGAGCAGGCTCGGCTGTTCGACGGCGTCGGGACTGATCCCGTTGCGGCGGCTGCGCAGCCAGGATTCGCGGACCACCGACCGCACGGAGGCCGGCACGACCGACGTGTCGGCCGCGTCGAGGAACGAACTGTGCGCCGACGACACCCGTTGCGCCAGCTGCGACGGATCGTCACCGGGCCGCAGCGCCACCCACGGGTTGGCCGAGCCGGATCGTTCGTCGGTCATGCGGTGCTGCTCATCTGCCGGTTCCTCCTCCGGACAACTGTAACCCAAGTCACAAGCCCGCCCCCGTGCCCACCCGCTCCGCCAGCATCACCGCCGTCGCGTGCGGGCCGCGGCCGGGCACCTGCGGGAACACGGACGTGTCCACGACGCTCAGTCCCTCGGTGGCGTGCACCCGGCACCGGTCGTCGACGACCGCCGCCTCGTCGGTGCCCATCCGGCAGCTCCCGGACAGGTGCAGCGACGTCCCGAGGTGTTGTTCGAGCCAGGCGTCGCCGGGGTCGAACGCGTCGGGATCGACCCCGGTCCGGTCCACGACGTCCGGCATCGCCGCGAGCAGATGCGCGGCGTGCGCGACCCCGTCGCGCAAGTCGGCACGGTCGCCCGGGTCCTCGAGGTAGCGGTAGTCCAGCAGCGGCGGCCGCGTCGGATCGGCCGGGTCGAGGCGGATCGTGCCGCGGCTGCGGGGACGGGTGAGCACCACACCCAGAACGGGGTCCGCGACGCCGCTTCCAGGGACGGACGCGGCGAACGGTGCGGTGTAGGGGCGCATCTCGAGATTGCCGGTGTGCAGGACGACCTGCAGGACCGGGGCCGGTCCGGGTTGCGGGGCGCGGTACCGGTAGGGGACGGCGATCTCCGGGTGGTCGGTGAAGCCCGTCCCGACCCCGGGGAGCTCGATCCGCGGGGTGACGCCCAGGCGGGTCAGCTCGGCGCCGGCGCCGATGCCGGAGAGCATGAGCAGCTGCGGGGAGCCGATCGCACCGGCGGCGAGCACGACGTGGCCGGCGCCGACGGTCTCGCCGTCCTCGGTCTCGACGCCGACCGCGCGCGACCCCGAGAGCACGACCCGGCGCACGCGGGTTCCCGTGCGCACGGTCAGGTTCGGCCGGGTCAGTGCGGGCAGCAGGTACGCGTGGGCCGGACCGACGCGCATCCCGTCGCGGATGTTGAGCGGGACGGGGCCCACCCCGTCCGGTCCGGGCGCGTTGAGGTCGGCGATCCGGCGATATCCGGCGGCGAGGGCCGCGTCGTGGAATGCGGCACCGACCGGGTGCAGCCGCTCCCACGGCGTACGGGCGACGGGCACGGGACCGGACGTCCCGTGCCAGCGACGGTGCACACCCGTCCCGGCGTCGGCATCGGTCTCGGTGGCGCGGAAATGCGGCAGCACCCGATCGAACGACCAGGACGGCGGCCAGGCCTCGAAGTCGTCCGGGCGGGCCCGCACGAAGTACGCCCCGTTGACCGCGCCGGAGCCGCCCAGCAGCCGGCCGCGGGCGACGACGGACGGGCGACGTCGGGTCAGCCGGACCGGGTAGGCGCAGGTCCACGGGCTGTCCGGACCGACCGGCAGGACGGTCGCGTCGAGCACCGCGGACGGGGTGTCCGCGATGGAGCGGTAGCCGGGGCCGGCCTCGAGCAGCAGGACCGTCCGGTCGGGATCCTCGCTGAGCCGGGCGGCCAGCACGCAGCCGCAACTGCCACCCCCCACGACGACGACGTCGGCGTGCGCCGGCGCGGCCACGGGCGCGACTACCCCGCTCAACCCTGGATGCGGGGCGCGAGCGCCGCCGCATCCCGGGCGACGACCGCACCCCACCACAGTCCGGCGCCGTAGGCGATGTCGTCGAGACGCTTGTAGAACACGTAGCGCAGGGGGTCGAGGCCGCCGTCCTCGCGGTGGCCGTACCAGTCCCACAGCCCCTCGGCGACGGCGAAGCCGAGGACCGCGCGACGCACTCTCGGCGAGACCACGGCGGCGACGAACGTGATCGGCCAGTAGTGCCGGCACAGCGCGGAGGCGACCTGCCACAGTCCGCCGGCGAAGCTCTGCGCGGTGAGCACCGCCGCGATCCGGGTCGGCTGGTCGAGTTCGGCGAACATCCGGCGCAGCCGGAGCATCGTCACCGACAGCGACGCGACCGCGCCGACCGCCCCGAGGCGGGTGCGGCTCGCGGCGGCCACGCACGCGAACAGCATCGACCCGGACATCGACATCGTCGGTACCGAACCGCGGTGGCGGCTCGCGAGCGGTGCCGCACCGGTGCCGTAGAAGGCCTTGCGGGTGAACCACTTCCGGAACCCCACGCGGTGATCGTGCGCCACGTGCGCGACGGGTTCGTAGCGCAGCCGCCAGCCGGCCTCCTGCAGCCGCCAGCACAGGTCGACGTCCTCGGCGACGTGCATGGTCTCGTCGAATCCGCCGGTCGCGGTGAGCACGTCGCGACGGACGATGATCGCGGCGCTCGGCACGTACGCGACCGGGCTGCCGGACTTGACGGCGGCCTCGCGGCGGCCGAGATCGAGCGACGAGCGCGCGTGTTCGTAGCGTCCCAGGGCGCCCCTGTCGGGTTCGAGCGCGACGACGCGCGGCGCGACGAGCGCCACCGCCGGGTCGGAGAAGTGCCCGAGCATCACCTCGAGCCAGCCCTTGCGCGGCACCACGTCCGAGTCGAGGAAGGCGACGAACGGCGTCGTGGCGGCGCGCAGGCCGGTGTTGCGGGCCGCGGCCGGGCCGCGGGACCGCTCGTGCCGCAGCACCCGGAGCGAGTCCCTGGCCGGGGCGGACAACGGAACGTCCGAGCCGTCGTCGACGACGATCACCGTCAGGCCCTCGACGGCGGCCAGCAGGCGCTCGAGCCCGGCCGGGTTGTTCTTCACGGGAATCACGACGGTGACGTCGGAGGTGGCGGGCAACGCGGTGGGACGGGGGTTTCCGACGCCGGAGTCGAGCAGGCGTCGCGCCACGACGGCGGTCTGCGAGTCGACGACCTTCACGTAGCCGTCACCGATCATCGCCGCGGCCGCGGGGGCGAGCTTGAGCATGCGCGTGGGTGAACCGCCGATGAGCACGCGACCGTCGGAGTAGGCGCGCACCCGCGGATCGATACGGACGCCGAATCCGTCGGGCAGTCGGGCCGTGCTCGTCAACGGAGTCTTCCTTTCGCATCCGGCTCCCACCGGGTCGTCTGTGCCGCCGCTCGATCGACGATGTCGGCGAACCATCGTGCCCCCTGCGCTGCGCTCGCGGGCGTCGGATCCCCCAGCACGCCGTTCGCGGACACGGCGACGATACCGCCCGTGCGCATTCGTGGCATCAGGTCGGCGAGGGTGCCGGTGTTTCCCTTCTCGGCGCGGGCGGTGTCCACCACGTGCGGATCCAGATGCAGCAGCAGGCTGGTTTCGGTGACGCCGGCATGGGCGTCGCCGCCGGGCACGGCGAACGGCAGCCACGCCGCGTCGCGGCCCTCGTACCGGAGCCGGGACACCGCTCTGGTCAGTGCGGGCACGTTGCCGCCGTGCCAGTTGACGAACAGCAGGCGCGCGGCCCACCGGCACACCGAACGTCCGTATTCGACGAAGACGGTCTCCATCGCGTCGGCGCCGAGCGAGACGGTGCCGGGGAAGCCCTCGTGCTCGCCGCTGGCCCCGTACTCGAGGGCCGGCGCGACGAGCACACCCGGCAGGGCTGCCGTCAGCGCCCGGGCGATCCGGGTGTCGGTGTCGAGCGGAAGATGCGGCCCGTGCTGTTCGAGCGCGCCGACGGGAACCGCGACCGTCGCGCGGCCCGGTTCGATGTCGGGCCAGTAGGCGGTGGCGAGGTCGCGGGTCACCGGTCCGATGGTAGGGGTGTGCCCTTCGGGTCGCCGTCGGCAGTGGCGAGTGCATGCTCGACCCGAGCCGGCACCCGCTGCCGGTGGACGCGCTGAGCAGCGCGTTCGTCCGGCCGGCGCGACGGTCCCCGTGGACGCGGAGCACGGTGCCGCGACGAGTTCTCGCCCGTTCGGCGGTCGGTACGGACAGAATCGAGACGCCGCGAGCGGAAGGTGAGCCATGAGCAAGCTGCTGTACTCGGCCACGATGTCGATCGACGGATTCATCGCCGGCCCCGGCGACGACATGTCGTGGCTGGTGCCGTACCTGGGGCCGGATCCGGCGATCGACGAACTCGTCGGCGAGATCGGTGCGCTCCTCGTCGGCAACCGCACCTTCCGCGGCGACGACCCGCACAAGGGCACACCCACCGAGGGCGAGGCGTTCGGTGGCGGCTGGAGCGGACCGCAGTTCGTGCTCACCCACCGCCCGCCGGCCGAGCCGGTTCCGGGGGTGACGTTCGTCGGCGACCCGCTCGCGCTGGAACGTCTCGGCACCACCCAGGGCCCCGTGGCGACGGACATCCGGCTGCGGGTCGTGCGGTGAGATTGCTATTCGCCGTCGCCGGAACTCTCGTCCCCGGCCGGCGGCGGGAGCCGGACGACGGCGACGAGGCCGTGATGATCGGAGCCGGGGAGCTCGATCCGGTCGAGGGAGATCGCCGTGGCGCCCCGGGTGAGGATGTGATCGATCCCGACGACGGCCGGATAGCGGCGGTCCGCCGGATACGTCGGCACGAGCCCGCCGCCGACCCGGTCCGCGGCGTGCACGTACCCGGAGTCGAGGAGGTCGCGGAAGCGGGTGTGCGAGTACGTCGCGTTGAAGTCCCCGCTGACCACGACCGGGGCCGGGCCGGTCACCGACTCGAGTTCCTCGTCCAGGCGTTCGAGCTCGGCCGCCCACGCCGGAGCCGGTGTCAGGTACGGGGGCGCGGGATGCACGGCGTACAGGATCAGCGGCCGCCCGGGGCCGGTGTCCAGGGTCGCGGCCAGGTTCGTCGGCCCGAACCCGTCGAGCGTGCGGCCGGCCGAGACGGGGAACCGGCTGTAGATCCCGGCGCCCGCACCGCCGGTCGGCGTCGGGGCCAGGAAGCGGTGCGGAAGCAGGTCGTCGAGTCCCGCGACCCGCAGCGCGGCCACCGCGTCCTCGGTCAGTTCCTGCACGGTCAGGACGTCGACCCGCCGCTCGCGCACCGTCCGGACCAGCGCATCCGGGTCGGCCTGCCCGACCATCAGATTGGCCTGCATCACGTGGATCGTGGGACCGGAAGTCGAGGCCGGCCGGTCGTCCCGGACACCCGGTACGTACAACGGTCCCAGGGTCCAGGCTCCGGCGGCGACGACCGCGAGCGCCGAGGCCAGCAGAACCGGGCGCCGGGCGAGGGCGGCGACGACCGCACCCGCCACCGTCCCGAGCAGCAGGTACGGGCCGAGCGACGCCCAGGCGATCACGGCGTTGCTCGCCACGTCCGTCGCGGAGGCCACCAGCGCGGTGAGCCCGAGCACCGTCGCGGCGATCGAGACGAGGGCGGCGAGCCGTCGCGGCACGCTCATGAATGCCTCCTCACCCCGGCTGCATGCCTCCGCGCGACACCCGGCGCGGCCGTAGTCCGGAACGAACCGGCGGCTCCTGTCGATCCGACCCGGTTCCGTTCGTCGTCATGTCGTACGGCAACCCTGCCGTGCAGGACACCCACCCTACGAGAAGGGCTCGATATGAAGTACATGATGCTGATCAACGCCGCATCGGCCGAGGCCGGCGACCAGTGCACCGTCGAGGAGTGGATGGTCTTCGACAAGGAGATCCAGGAGGCGGGAGTCGTCGTCGCCTCGGAATCGCTCGCCGACCTGACCACCGCCACGACCGTGCGGGTCGGTCCCGACGGGGCGCGATCCGTCACCACGGACGGGCCGTTCGCCGAGACGCGCGAGGTTCTCGGCGGCTTCTACGTCGTCGACGTGCCCGACCTCGACGTCGCGCTGGACTGGGCGGCCCGCTGCCCCGGAGCGCGCGGCGGTGGATCCGTGGTGGTGCGGCCGATCGCCGACTTCGGGCAGTGACCGCGACGGACGGGCCGGGCGCCGGCGCGCGGGTCGACGCAGCCGTCGAAGCGGTGTTCCGGGAGGAGCGGGGGCGGTTGCTCGCCGCCCTCGTGCACCGCTTCGGCGACCTCGACCTGGCCGAGGACGTGGCCGGCGAGGCGATCGAAGCGGCGCTGGTGCACTGGCCCGTCCGGGGCGTGCCGGTCAAGCCGGGGGCCTGGTTGCTGACGACGGCGCGGCGCAAGGCCGTCGACCGGCTCCGGCGGGATCAGGCCTACGCCGCCCGGCTGGCCGTCCTGCAGGTGGATTCGGATCGGGCGGACCACTCTCCCACCCCCGTGGCCGGCAGCGACGTGCCCGACGAGCGCCTGCAGCTGTACTTCACCTGCGCTCACCCGGCGCTGGCGACCGAGGACCGGGTGGCGCTGACCCTGCGGTGCCTGGCCGGGCTCGGGACGCCCGAGGTGGCGCGGGCCTTCCTGGTCCCCACCGCGACGATGGCGCAGCGGATCGTGCGGGCGAAGAAGAAGATCCGGCAGGCCCGCATTCCGTTCCGGATGCCCGAGCGGGACGAACTGCCGGAGCGGTTGCCGGGTGTACTGCAGGTGCTGTACTCGATCTTCACCGAGGGATACGCCGCGAGTTCCGGGCCGGACCTGCAGCGTCCGGACCTCGCCGACGAGGCTCTCCGGCTGGCCCGGATCCTGCACCGGTTGCTGCCCGGTGAGCGGGAGGTGACCGGGCTGCTCGCCCTGATGCTGCTGACCCACGCGCGCCGCGACGCCCGGACCGGGCCGGAGGGCGCGGTGGTTCTGCTCGCGGACCAGGACCGTGCACGCTGGGACGGCGCTCTCGTCGCCGAGGGCACCGCTCTCGTGCCCGTGGCGCTGACCGGTGGCCCGCCGGGCCCGTACGGCGTGCAGGCCGCGATCGCCGCGCTGCACGACGAGGCCGCCGACGTCGCCTCCACCGACTGGCCGCAGATCGTCGCGCTCTACGACGTCCTGACCACCCTGGCGCCCTCGCCGGTCGTCGCGGTCAACCGCGCCGCGGCGGTGGCGATGCGGGACGGTCCGGAGGCCGGTCTGGTGCTGCTCGACGCCCTCGCGGACGAGCCCCGGCTGCGCGGCTACCACCCGTATCTCACGGCCCGCGGGGAGCTGCTGCGCCGGCTCGGCCGCGACGACGAGGCCGCCGTCGCCTACCGGCGGGCACTCGAGCTGGCCGGAACCGAACCCGAACGCGCGCACCTGCGCCGTCGTCTGGAGGAGACGGGCCGGTCGTGACCGGGATCGATTCGGGGTGTCGTCGCCGCATCGGCCGAGCGGCCGCACCCGTCTTTCGGCACCCGGATCAGTCGCCGAAGCCGCTGCGGGAGGCCCAGCCCGACGCGGCGAACGACCGTCGCAGGGCGGCGCGCAGGTCTGCCGCTCCGGCGAGTTCCGTCATCACGGACCGATACTCGTGCGGTCGGCGGCCCACGAGTGCCGCGAAGCCGGCGCACTCGCGCAGCAGTGTGCCGAACAGCGCCTCCTGGGTCTGCAGCGGTATCGGCGACCCCCCGGGCGGCGCGAGGGTGCCCCACTTCGAGACGTACACGTCGAAGCCCACCGGCCGCGCTCCCCCGTCGATCGCGAGAATGCACTCGTCCGCGGTCACGGCGCGGCGCGTGTAGTTCGGCTCCGTCGCGTCGAGGCACGCGAGCTGGTCCCGGTCCAGCAGCGACGCGAACACCGCGGTGCGGGCCCCCGGCCGGCGGAACGCGGTCGCCGCGACGTAACCGGCCACGCTGACGTGGGCGCTGTGCCCGACCGCCATGCCCGTCACCGTCGCGCGCAGGAAAGGCACGGTGGGGTCGACGTGCCCGCCCGTCAACTTGCGCGCCACCACCGCGGGACAGGCGTTGGACCCCACGGCGACGACGAGACGCCGGTCCCGGACGCCGTCGACGCCGGCCGCCCGGAGCGCGCCGTCGACGGTCCGGGTGGTACCGGCGAGCCGCAGGGTGCTCGCACCGAAGTCGGCGCGAGCACGTGCGCGGTGGTAGCCGTCGCGGGTGAGCAGGCCCGTCCCCGGCGCGGCGGGTCCGGGGTAGAGCCACGGAGCGGCCACGAAGTCCACTCCGTCGGCGACGGTGCTCATGCTCCCAGTATTCCGCGCGCTAGCCTGCGGGCGTGCACATCGAACCGCGTTCCCTCGACGACGCCGCGGTGCACTCGCTCGTCGACGAGGTGCAACTCGAATACGTCCGCCGGTACGGCGGGCCCCGCCCC
>NZ_AJFC01000003.1:0-2442 GCF_000256505.1 Rhodococcus sp. P14
CACACGCTGCTGCACCCGCAGGAGTTCGATCCACCCCACGGCATCTTCCTGCTCGCGTCGCTGGACGACGTCCCGGCCGGCATCGGCGGATGGCGGGCGCGGAACTCGGCGCACCCCGGACTGCGCGACGGCGACGCCGAGATCAAGCGCATGTACGTGCGCGCGGGTCTGCGCCGACGAGGCGTGGCGCGGCGGATCCTGGCCGAGCTCGAGCGCACCGCCGCCGAGGCGGGCCGGCGCCGCATGGTGCTCGAGACCGGCACCGAGCAGCCCGAGGCGCTCGCGATGTACGCGGCGGCCGGGTACGTTCCGCTGGCCGAGCGGTTCGGTGAGTACGCCTGTTCGGACTCGTCGCTGTACTTCGCCAAGGACCTGCCGCCGCAGGACGCCGCGCACCGCATCCGCCCGGCCACCGCGGCGGACCTGCCGCTGCTGCAGGACATCGAACGTGCGGCCGGACGGGCGTTCACCGAGCTCGGCATGGACGCCGTCGCCGACGACGCGCCGCCCACGCTCGCGGAGCTGCGCGAGTACGTGACCGCCGGGCGCGTGTGGGTGGGTACCGACGGTGACGACCGCCCGGTGGCCTACCTACTCGCCGAGATCGTCGACGGCACCGCCCACGTCGCGCAGGTGTCGGTGCATCCCGAGCACGCTCGCCGCGGGCTCGGCCGGGTCCTGATCGATCACCTCGCGACCTGGGCACGCGTTCGGGCGCTGCCCGCGCTGACGCTGACCACCTTCGTCGACGTCCCCTGGAACGGGCCCTACTACCGGCGGCTCGGCTTCGAGTTCGTGCGCGACGACGACCTCGGTCCGGGCCTGCGCCGGATCCGTCGTGAGGAGGCCGCCCGCGGTCTGGATCGGTGGCCGCGGGCGGTGATGCGACGCGGACTGTGAACGGCGTCGAACGCCGTCACGGGTACTCCGGCACGGACGCCGACCAGAATCGCCGCACCAGATCCGTCGTCTCGGCGGGCGCCTCGAGCGGGACGAGGTACGCGGCGCCGTCCACGACGGCGCACGAGCCCTGCGGCACCAGGCGGCTCGCCGCGCGCGCCTGCTCCGGCGTCCACCCCTTGTGGTCGCTGCCGGTGACGAAGAGGGTCGGCACGGACAGCCCGGGCAGACGGTCGGTCAGATCGGGGCGGTGCAGCGAGATGGAGACGACCGCGTTGCGCAGTGCCGCCCGGTCGGCGCGGACGAGGCAGTCCCCGACGAGGGCGACCGCCTCCGGATCGCGTTTCCTCGTTGCGGCGGAGAGCAATACGTTCGTCACCCCCGAGCGGATGAAGCCGACGGGGCCGAGCATCCGGTGGGCGGCGAGGAGGAATACCGTGCGTGCGCGCTCCGTCCGGTTCAGCGCCTGGACGGGCGTCCCCAGCGTCACCAGCGTCCGGCAGCGCGGCGCCGCGTCGGTCGCGAAGACGATGCCGATGTGGCCGCCCCAGGCGTTGCCGATCCAGTCGACGGGTTCGTCGACGCCGAGTTCGTCGAGTATCGTTCCGGCCGCCGCGGCGCATTCGGCGAGGGTGTAGCGCCGGCCGGGATCATCGCTCGCCCCGTGCCCCGGGCCGGTGACGGACACGACCCGCCGTTCGGTTGCCAGCTCGTCTTCGACTCGGCCCCAGGATCTTTCGTCGACGAACAGGCTGTGCCACAGCACGGCGGTCGGACCCTGGCCCCGCACTCGCACGGCCAGCGAGCCCACTCCGGTCGAGATCTTCCGGGTCATCGCCCTCACCGCCTCCGGTTCCCGGTTGACATTGTCAAGTGCTATGGTCCTCCGCATGGTTGACAGTGTCAATGGGGGCCAGGGAGCCGGGCGGACGAGCCCGAGCCTCGACGAACGCCTGCTCCAGACCGCACTCGAGCAGTTGCGCGAGGAGCCCGCGGAACGGCTCAGCCTGCGCCGGGTGGCACAACAACTGGACGTGAGCCACCAGGCGCCCTACGTGCACTTCGGCACCAAGCGCCGGTTCCTCGCGGCGGTGGCCGGGACCGGACTCCGGCGGGCCGCGGCGACGGCCGCCGCCGCCGTCGAAGCCGCAGGCCCCGACCCCCTGCACCGGCTCCACGCCCTCGCCGGCGCCTACGTGCGCTTCGTGCGGGACAACCCGCACGTGCACGACCTGGCCTACGGGCCCACGGTCGACAAGGCCGACCACCCACGCCTGCAGCAGGCCGCGGCCGACTACTGGGAGCTGCTGCACGACACCGTCGCGGCCTGCCAACCCGCAGGCATCGACGAAGCCGACGTTCTGCGACGGTGCGCGGCCGCGTGGGGCACCGTCTACGGCATCGCCCGGTTGGCCGCACTGCACCAGATCCCGGCCTCGGTCCCCGCCGACAGGGACGCGCTGCTGCACGAGGCACTCGACATGCTCCATCGCGGATGGCAGGCCCGCGACTGAGTCCCCCGCCCGGCTCCCCCGGGCCCCG
>NZ_AJFC01000004.1:0-7762 GCF_000256505.1 Rhodococcus sp. P14
GCCGACTTGTTCTATCTCAAATAGAACAATATGCTGGTGTCGTGCTCATCAGACTGGATCCGAACTCGCCGGACCCGCTGTTCGTGCAGCTGGCTGCGGCCGTGCGCGGCGCGGTGGCCCGCGGCGAGGTCCGGGCGGGCGAGCGCCTCCCCGGTGCACGCGACCTGGCCGCCTCGCTCGGCCTCAACGTCCACACCGTGCTGCGGGGCTATCAGCAGCTGCGCGACGAAGGCCTGGTGGAGCTGCGTCGCGGACGCGGTGCGGTCGTCACCGATCGCGCCGAAACCGGCTATGCCGCCGTTCATTCCGCCGTCGCTGAGGTCGTCGCGCACGCCAAGCGCGTCGGGCTGAGCGCCGACGGCCTCGTCGACCTGATCAGAGCGGAGTACAGATGACAGACGATCCCGGCACCGGCGGGCGCCCCGCCGGCCGTATCCTCCTCGGTTCCACGGTCGCCCCGCTGGGGGTCGCCGCCGCCGGCGCGCTCGTGCTCCGGAACTGGCGTGCGCAACTGCCGGATCCGATCGCGACGCACTGGAACCTCGACGGCACCGCGGACGGATTCGCCGGACTCCCCGCAACCATCGCGCTGGTGCTGGGATTCGGTGCGCTGTTCGCCGCCCTCGGTTTCGGTCTCGCCCGGGCTGCCGCCGCCGACCCCGCCCTCACCCGCGCGGTCGCCGCGACCGTCACCGGCACCGTCGCGTTCGTGACCACCCTGATCGTGCTGGCGACCGGCTCGCAACGGGGTCTCGCCGACGCCACCGCAGCCGCACCGCCGGGGACGTCGCTCCTCGCCGCACTCGGCGTCGGCCTCGCCCTCGGGGCCGCCGCCGCGGCGATACCACGGTGGTCGCGGGGACCCGCCACTCCCCCGGCCGCGGAGGCACCACGAATTCCGGTCGGCACAGACGAACTCGTGGTGTGGACCCGCTCGGTGGCCACCGGCAACGTCACGACGAGCGCGCTGGTCGCGGCGATCGGCCTCGTCGCCGCGATGGGCGTGCTGACCCGGCTGTGGATCCTGCTGGGCCTGGCCGTGCTGCTCGCGGTGCTGGTGGCTGCGACCTGCTCGATCCGCGTCACCGTCGACGCCCGCGGGGTCACCGTCGCGGGAATGTTCGGGTGGCCGCACCTGCACACTCGGCTCGGTGACATCGCCTCCGCCTCCGTCACCGACGTGGCACCGCTGCGGCACTTCGGTGGCTACGGATACCGCATGGCAGTGTTCGGCCCGCTGCGCGGTGCACGGGGGTTCGTCCTGCGCGGTGGCCCTGCCCTGGTGCTGCACCGGCGCGACGGCGCGCGCACCCTGGTCGTGGTCGACGACGCCGCGACCGCCGCCGGACTCGTCAACAGTCTCGTGGAGCGGAGGGGCGGCGCCAGGACCGACCCGAGCCGCTGAACCCGGCCGGGCGGGAGCACCGCGACACCCGGCCGTGCACCGTTCGTGGCCGTCGTCCGCCCGTGGTTCACCACGCCAGCCCGAGGTCGACGGCGGCCAGGCCGGCCCGCGTGCGGTTGTCCACCCCGAGCTTGACGTAGACGCGCTCGACGTGGTTGCGCGCCGTCTTCTCCGCGATGCACAACTCTGCGGCGATCTGCCGGTTGGAGCGGCCCCGGGCGACGAGCCGCAACACCGCCACCTCCCGGGCGGTCAGTCCGGCCGGCCAGGGCGCGCGTCGCACCTGCCGGTGCCCGGCCGCCGTCAGCACCGCCTCGACGGCCTCGGCGTCGAGGCGGCCGCCGCGGGCCTCTCGCCGCAGGCGCTCCGCCGCGTGATCGGGGGTGAGCGCATCACGATGCGGCCGGGGTTCCCCGAAGCGCTGGTACGTCTCCGCCGCGGCGAGCAGCCGATCGGCGACACTCAGGTCGCGACCGCGGACGCCGTTGGGATATCCGGAGCCGTCGAGGCGTTCGCGGTGCGTGGTCGCGACGGCGACGACGTCCTCCATGCCGGTGACACGGCTGAGGATCCGCCCGGTCAGGTACGGATACAGCCGGACCCGCTCCCATTCGGTGGCGGTGAGCGGACCGGGCTTCTCCCAGATCCGGTTGGACACCCCCATTCGCCCGAGACCGTGGACGAGACCGGCCCGGTAGAGCACCGCGGTGTCCGTCTCCGGCAGGCCGCGCAGGCGACCCGCCGCCGCCGCGAGTTCGGCGACGGACCGCGAATGGCCCAGCAGGAAAGGGACTTTCAGGTCGACAAAGTCCGCCGTCGCGCGCAGCAGCGCGTCGAGTTCGCCGTCGGCGAGGACGCACTCACGGTCGGGTGCCCGATCCAGTGCCGCCGCCCATGCGTCCCGTTCGAGCAGATCGTGGGTGAACTCGTCCGCACCCTCCCGGAACACCCGTGCCACCCGCGGACAGAACTGGGTCCCGCTGCGCGCTCGGGCGACCTCGACGGCCCGCCACGGCCCGCCGGTTCGCAGATGGACCTCGCAGACCTCCGCCAGGTGCACAATGTGCATCTCGAGCGGGATGTCGTCGCCGCGTACCCCCGCGGGTAGCCCGGCCCCGTCCCATCGTTCGAACGCATAGGCCAGGGCCGCACCCACCTGCCGGTCGAGGCCCACCCGGTCGGACAGCGCTCCCGCCGACGCGCAGTGCGAACCGATCAGTTCGGCCATGCGACGGCGGGCGGTCAGCAGGAACGCGGCGACCTCGAGTCCGCGACGCGGGCCGTCGAGCCCGCGCCCGACGTGACCCGTCAGCATCCGCAGGAACGGCAACCCCGTCATGTCGACCCCGTAGGTGTCGGCGCGGAGTGCGATGTCGTCGCCGAACACCTGCGCCAGTTCGTGCGAGTCGGCGTGGCATCCGATCCAGGCGACGAGGTTCGCGTAGTAGACGACGGCCTGCTGCCGGGCGTCCAGCCCCATGCGCTCGGCGATCCGTCCGGCCAGTACGGCGGAGCGCAGCATGTGCTCCATGGGCTGCCCCAGGCCCAGGTCGATCGCCAGGGACAGCGCTGCGAGCAACTCGGCGCGCCGCGGCCCGTCCCGCGGCGCCGGAGACGACCCGCTCCTGCGCTGCACGGCTCCATTGTCCTCCGCCGCGGGAATCGGGGGCCCGCCCGGGCAAAAGATGAGGCATCGGCCCCATGCCTTCCGGACACGACACGGCGCACGATCGGAACAACCGAAACACCGCAGGAGGACGACATGAAGACCACGCCGCAAGCAGCCGCCGAGGAGCCCCGCGTCCTGGCCGGGGTCGCCGGGGAACGGTTCACCGGATACGCGGTGATCGGTGCACCGTTCGCCAGTGGGCACTGTCTGGCACTGCGCCGGTTCACCGCCGGATCGGTGGGCCCGGCCTTCACCTCGGTCTGGCATCGCGACCCGCACGGCCGGTGGACCGTCTACAGCGATGCCGCGCCGGAGCACGGATGCCCCCGCTACCTCGGCGCCGCCCTCAACCGGACGGTGCGCACCGACGTCGCCGCCGCATGGACCGGCCCGTCCCGGCTGCACATCACGGCCGGCGACGACGTCGTCTGGGACGTAGAGGTGACCTCGTCGCCGTCCACCGCCCTGGCGACCCTGACCGGTCGGCTCCTACCCGACCGCATACGGCACCACCCCGCGGTCCTGGCCGCGGTGGCGCGCCTCGCCGGGCCGGTCCTGGGCGCCGGCCGGATCCGCCTCACCGGGGACGTACCGAACGGACAGTGGTTCCGTGCCGCACCGCGCCGGTTGTGGTCCGTCCGCACCGTCGCCGCGACGGTGGGCGGCGTCGACCTCGGCGACGACGGGCCGCTGCCCGAACAGGAGCGGCTCGGCGATTTCCGGATTCCCCAGCGCGCCCTGTTCGCGACCGTCGACGCGTGGTTCGAACCGTTCGATCCGCAGCGGCACGCGCCGGCGTGCCCGGGCGATGCGCTCACCTGCTGACCCGCGCCGGCACTTGCGCGTGCGATGATCTTGTGGACCATCGAGGGGGTGCCATTGTCTGAAAGCATCGTGCCGGTGACGAGTAGACGAACCACACGGGGGGCGTCCGACGATCCCGTGTACGTGCCGCTGCGCAGCATCTCCGGAGCGGCGACAACGCTGCAGGAGGCGGTGGCGCGGCAGAACGCCACGGACTACTACGAGGTCCGCGCGGCGATGGACGCGGAGTACTACTGGCGCGCCGTGGTGCAGACCTTCCAGATCGCCGACGAGTCGTTCCTGCACGCCTCCCGCGGCACCCAGGACGGTGCCGACATCTCCGCCCACGTGATGGCCCGTGCCGCGGACTGGGTGGCGAAGACGGAACTCGCCGTGGAAGGCACCCGGATGTACGGGGCCCTGGTCGCGTTCACCCAGGGCGTGGGCGACGGGTACGCGGCGGTCGAGTCCTGGGCCGAGGCCACCAAGCGCGCGAGCCGATAGGCCGCTGCGCGGCCCGTGCGCGTTTCCGGTAGCGGTGGCTACCGGAAACGCGCACGGCTAGAAGTGGATCGCGGCGCGCTCGCCCTCGACGATCGCGGCGTCCGCGCGCCGCGGGGTGAGCGCATCACCGATCCGCACGACGTGGAAGGCGCTGTCGCGCAAGGCTGTCCAGAGTTCGTCCGCCGGATCCTGATGGGTGGCCACCACCACCCGGTCGACCGTGCGCTGGTGCGCGACGGCGGTCGGGTGGTGCCGCAGCGCCACGTCGAGCCGGCCGTCGCGTTCGGCGACGGCGGTGACGAGCGTGTCGGTCAGCTGTTCGATGCCGAGGGTGTACGCCCGGCGGGTCCAGCCCTCCATGTCGAGGGTCAGCCCGAGGTCCTGGCCGACGATCATCCCGGCCGTGCAGACGGTGACCGCGGCGCCGCGGCCGGCGAGCAACTCCGCCACGGACGTCGCGTGGTGGAAGCCCAGGTCGTCGACGACGAGGACGTCGCCGTGCGGTGACACCCGGTCGTCGAGGACGTCGCGGACGTCGACGACGAGGTCGGTGTCGCCGGCCCAGTCCGGGCGCCGCGGTCGCGCACCGGTCGCGACGACGACCGCGTCGGGATGCGCGTCGCGCACGACCGCGGCGTCGACGTGCACGCCGGTGCGGATCTCCACGCCCGCGCGCCGGCACTCGATCTCGAGACTGCGGACCAGACCGCCGAGCTCGCCGCGGCCCGGCGCGGTTGCGGCCGTGCGGATCTGCCCGCCCAGCACATCCGCGCTCTCACAGAGGGTGACCCGGTGCCCGCGCTGCGCGGCGGTCGCGGCGGCGCGCAGCCCGGCCGGGCCGCCACCGACGACGAGGATCCGCCGGCCGGGCCGGCGAGGATCGGGCAGCGGCTGCGCCTCGCGTCCGGCGCGAGGGTTGGCCACGCAGCCGATCCACCGCCCGAGGCCGACCCGCCCGATGCACTCCTGGTTGCAGGCCAGGCACGGGCGCACCGCCTCGTCGTCGCCGGCGAGGGCTTCGGCGGCGAAGTCGGGATCGGCGATCTGGCCGCGCACGACGCCGACGAGGTCGCAGCGCCCGGCGGCGAGCGCCGCCTCGGCCTGCGCCGGGGTCGTGAAGCGACCGACGCCGACCACCGGCAGGCGCACCCGCCGCCGGATCGCGTCGGGCACGAAGAGCGCGTAGCCGTGCGGCGTCGCCATGGACGCCTCGATCAGGTGCAGCGTCTCGGTGGCCACGCCGATCGAGGTGTTGACGTAGTCGACGTGCCCGCTGTCCTCGACCAGGGCGGCGAGCGCGACTGCGTCGTCGAGGGTGATCCCGCCGTCGGTGCCGTCGTGCCCGCTGAGCCGGACCCCCACGACCAGGCCGGGCCCGACGGCCGCGCGCAGCGCCGCGACGACCTCGAGCAGGAACCGTGCCCGGTTCCGGAGCGGGCCGCCGTACCGGTCGGTGCGGCGGGTGGGGGCGGGCGACAGGAACTGCCGCACGATCGACGCCTGCGAGCACTGCAGTTCGACACCGTCGAACCCGCCGGCACGGCAGTGTGCGGCGACGCGGGCATACCCGTCGACGAGCTCGCGGATCTCGTGCTCCTCGACGGCCTTGGGCACCTCCCGGAACAGCGGGTCGGGCACGGCGCTCGGGGCCCACAGCGGCAGGCCGGTGTACATGCCGGAGCCCTGGGCGCCGTTGTGGTTGAGCTGCGCGAGGATTCGCCCCCCGTGGCCGTGCACGGCCTCGGTGATGCGCCGGTAGCCGGGCACCACGGCGGGGTCGTAGCCGCGGATGAGCTTCTCGTAGGGCCGGTCCGTCGGATGCACGGTGTGTTCCTCGGAGACGATCAGACCGGCCCCGCCGCGGGCCCGCGCGGCGTAGTAGGCGGCGTGCTGTGCGGTCGGCAGGCCGTCGACGGCGAAGTTGGTCAGGTGCGCGGAGAACACCACCCGGTTGCGCAGCGTGACCGGGCCGAGCCGCAGCGGGGCGGCCAGCCGCGGGTACGGTCGGGCGGAGCGGGGCTCGCTCACACCTTCGAGTTCCCCTGGTCGAGGGCCATCTGGCTGCCGGTGATCGTCCTGGCCCGGTCGCTCGCGAGGAACAGCACGGCCTCGGTGATGTCGTCGACGTCGGCGATCGGCTTCTCGGTGAGGATCGGCGCGAAGCTCGGCAACCAGTGCGGGTACTTCTCGAACATCTTCAGCGCACCGTGGTCGGTGCCCATCGGCGTGTTCACGCCGTAGGGGTGGATGGAGTTGACCCGGATGCGGTACTCACCGAGCTCCTTGGCGGCGGTCTGGGTCAGGCCGACGAGGCCGAACTTCGCAGCGGCATAGTTGGCCTGGCCGGGCATGGCCTTCAGACCCGCGACGGAGCTGACGACGACGATCGACCCGCCGTTGCCGGCCTCGATCATGGCGGGCGTGGCGGCCTTGAGGGTCTTGAAGACGCCGGTGAGGTTGATGTCGATCAGTTCCTCGAACTGCTCGTCGGGCATCTCCCAGAAGCGGTTCCAGTTGCAGATGCCCGCGTTGGCGACGACGACGTCGAGGCGGCCGAACTGGGCGACGCCCTCGTCGACGACGGCCTGCAGGGCGGCGCTGTCGCGGACGTCGGCGATGCGGGCGTGGATCTTCGCGCCTTCGGCCTCGACGAGCTGGACGGTTTCGTGGAAGTCGGCTTCGGTGACCGGCGCGTACGTGTTGTACGCCGAGACGGGTCCGGCGATGTCGACGCCGATGATCGAGGCGCCCTCCCGCGCGAACCGGATCGCGTGGTTGCGGCCCTGGCCGCGCGCGATACCCGTGATGAACACGACCCTGCCGTCGAACTCGCCCATGTGCCGATCCTTCCGATCCCAGCGTTTTGGAACAGGTTACAGTTCGGATCCGAGTGCGTGGCCCTCGCGTACCGCGTGGTGGACACTGCGCGGCGCGAGGCAGTCCCCGATCCGCACGAGCCCGGTGCGGTAGAGGCTGTCCTCCGGCAGACCCGGGGCGCAGTCGACGAGCAGCGCGCCCGCGACGTCGGTGCGCTGCCCGGTCAGCCGGTGCTCGAGTTCGACGGCGTCGGCGCCGACCCGGCGCACGGTGACCCCCAGATGCCGGGTGACTCCCGCTCGCTGGAGCCGGGCGTTGGCCGCGACCAGGTCGCCCGTCGGCGCGAGCCGGGCACCGGCGATCGGGTCCGTCGTCGCATACGAGACGTCGTACCCCTGGGCGGCGAGTTGTTCCGCGATGCCCACGGCGACGGGCCCGCCGACCGGATCCCACACCACCACCGGCCGCACGGGGATCGGGCCGCCGGCGAGCAGCCCCGCGGCGGTCACGACGTGCCCGTCCTCCGCCGGGTACTCGGGGGGCCGGTCGCGGCTGGCGGGGGG
>NZ_AJFC01000005.1:0-7608 GCF_000256505.1 Rhodococcus sp. P14
GAGCACGACGACCGTCCCCTGGGCGGCGGCCGCGTCGAGGTCCGCGGCGGCGACGGCGCTGCGGGTGTCGATCCGCACGCCGAGCGCGCGGCAGCGGACCTCGAGCCAGTCGACGAGTGCGGAGAGCGTGTCGCGTCCCGTGCCCACCGCCGCGGTGCGCAGCATCCCGCCCACGCGCCCGGCGCGTTCGACGAGACGGACCCGGTGACCGCGTTCGGCCAGCACGCGGGCGGCCTCGAGCCCGGCAGGCCCCCCACCGACGACGAGTACGTCGCGCGTCACGGCCGTCGGGGGCTGCGGAGTGCGGGTCTCGTGCCCGGCCTCCGCGTTGCCGATGCAGCCGACCCGGGGATTGCGGAAGTCGCGCACCAGGCAGGCCTGATTGCATCGCACGCACGGCCGGGGGGTGTGCCCGTCGCGCACGGCGGCGACGAGGTCCGGATCGGCGATCTGCGCGCGGGTCATCTCCACCAGGTCGCACACTTCGTCGTCGAGGGCGCGCTGCGCGGCGACGGGCTCGACGATGCTGCCCTGCAGGACGACGGGCACGGCGCCGGCCACGGCATCGCGGACGGCGCGGCACAGCCCGGTGTTGAACCCGGCCGGGGTGTGGGCGTCGGGCCGGTACACGCCGGGGGCGTAGAGTCCGCCGCGCACGACGGTGAGCAGATCCAGGTGCGGGGCGAGCACGGACGCGTGACCGGCGGCCTGCTCCGGTGTGATGCCGGCCCAGGGCGCCTCCTCGTCGCAGCTCAGGCGCAGCGCCAGGATCCGGCCGGGACCGAGTTCGGCGCGCACGGCCGCGATCACCTGTCGCAGCAGCAACGACCGGTCGGCACCGTAGCGGTCGGTGCGCCGGTTGGTCAGTCCCGAGAGGAACTGGCGCAGCAGCGAGTTCGGCCCCGCGTCCAGCTCGATTCCGTCGACGTCTGCCGCGACCGCGACGGCGGCGGCGGCGGCGAACCCCTCGACCAGCTCCCCGATCTCGTCGTCGCCGACCTCCATCGGCAGTTCGCGCCCGGCCGGGTCGGCCACCCGCGACGGTGCCCACAGCGGAGCCTGCGTCCACGCACTCGACCCCTGCAGGCCGGCATGGCCGAGCCCGGCCAGCACGAGGGTGCCGTGGGGCCGGCACGCGGCGACGATCGACGCCCATCCGGGGCCGCCCTCCGCGGCCAGGGGTGCCCGCTCGTACGGCTGGTCGTGCGGGTGCACGGAGGCGACCTCGGTGACGAGCAACCCGGCTCCGCCGCGGGCGCGGCGCTCGTAGTACGCCACGTGTTCAGGCGAAAAGGCCCTCCCCACACCGAGGTTGGTTTCGTGCGGTCCGAAGAGCACCCTGGCCGGCGCGTCGCGGCCGGCCAGGGTGATCGGTTCGGTGAGAGTGCCCATCGGCAGAGGGGACCGCTCAGATTCCGAGGTCGCGCCGGAAGTTCGGTGGGACGACGATGTCGTCGGGGGTCAGCTCGTGGATCGACGTCTTGCCGAGTCCGATGAGCGCCGAGCCGATGCCCCCGGCGAGGATGTCGAGGACGTTCTCCACGCCCGCCTGCCCGTTGGCGGCGAGGCCCCACAGGTACGCGCGGCCGATCAGGACGGCCTTGGCGCCGAGCGCGAGGGCCTTGACGACGTCGCTACCGCGCCGGATGCCGCCGTCGAGCAGCACCTCCACGTCCTTGCCGACCGCGTCGGCGATCGCCGGGAGCGCGCGGATCGGGGCCGGGGTGCCGTCGAGGTTGTTGCCGCCGTGGTTGGACACCGAGATCGCGGTGACGCCGGCGTCGACTGCGCGCTTGGCGTCGTCGACCCGCATCACGCCCTTGAGCATGAACGGCGCGTCGCCCCACTGCTCGCGCAGCCACGCGACGTCCTCCCACGTGGGCAACGGGGTGCCCATCCATTCACCGTAGGCGCCGAAGAACGTCGGCGCGCTGCCACCGGGCGGCGTCAGGTTCGGCGTGGTCAGGTCCGGCACCTTGCCGGTCTTGGCCCAGTCGAGCAGCCAGCTCGGCCGCAGGATGCCCTCGGGTGCGAACCGGAACATCGCCTTGAGGTCCATCTTCTCCGGGATCGCGGGGCTGCCCCAGTCCCGGCCGTTGGAGAACGACCAGTCCAGGGTCATGATCAGGCCCTTGGCGCCGGCCGCCCGGGCGCGCTCCATCCGCTGGACGAGCACGTCCCGGCTGCCCACCCAGTACATCTGGAAGAAGGTCTTGTCGTTGGCGGCGGAGACCTCTTCGATGGACTTGCTCGCGAACGAGCTCAGACCCATCGCGACGCCGCGGGCCGCGGCGGCACGGGCGACGGCGACCTCGCCGTCGGGGTGCACCGCCTGCACTCCGGTCGGGGAGATCAGCACGGGCATGCCGACGTCCTGACCCATGACGTGGGTGCCCATCTCGCGCTTGTCGGACAGGCCCGCGACGTGCGGGGCGAAGCCGAGCTCGGCGAACGCGGCCGTGTTGTCCTCGACGGTGATGCCCTTCTCGGAGCCGGCCACGAGGGCCCCGTAGACGGACTTGGGGAGCTTCTTCTTCGCGCGTTGCTGCGCGACCGCAACGGTTTCGAACCAGTCGTTGCCCATGGGGGATCTGCCTCTCGTACTGCGGGGAAGGCGCCGGCTACTGCATTCCGGCGAGCGGGTTCTCGTCGCACGCCCGCGACGGCGGGCGCACCATCAGCTTCAGGGGGACGGGGGCGCGCGGGGTGCGGCGCTCGCCGGTGCGGGAATGGTCGACACTGGACTTGGGCACGGTGCGGTCGGCGCTGAGCGCGGATTCGCCGTAGCCCTGGACACATTCGGGGTCCGGTCCGTCCATCGGCAGACCGGTGAAGAACTTGGCGGCCATGCAGCCGCCGCGGCACGAATCGTAGAACGTGCACTTGCTGCACGCACCGCCGGTCTGCGGGGAGCGCAGCTCGGTGAACAGTTCCGAATGCTGCCATACCTGCTGGAATCCGCCGTCGGACAGGATGTTTCCGGCGAGGAACTTGTCGTGGATCGCGAACGGGCAGGCATAGACGTCGCCGACCGGGTCGATCAGGCACACCACCCGGCCCGCGCCGCACAGGTTCAGCCCCGGCAGCGCGCCGGCACCGTCGGCCCCGCCGAACGCGGACAGGTGGAAGAACGAGTCGCCGGTGAGCACGCCCTCGCCGTGGGCGACGAGCCAGTTGTAGAGCTGGCGTTGCTGCTCGTGGGTGGGGTGCAGGTCGTCCCACACGTCCACGGCGCGGCCCGACGGGCGCAGCCGGGTGATGCGCAGGGTGGCGCCGTACCTGTCGGCCAGGGCCTTGAACTCGTCGAGCTGGTCGACGTTGTGGCGGGTGACGACGACGGAGATCTTCGCGTCGCGGAAGCCCGCCTCGGCGAGATTCTCGAGTGCCCGTACGGCCATCGCGAACGAACCGGGGCCGCGCACGGCGTCGTTGACCTCGGCGGTGGCGCCGTCGAGCGAGATCTGCACGTCGACGTAGTCCGAGGCCGCCAGCCGCGCGGCGACCTTCTTGTCGATCTTGACGCCGTTGGTGGAGAACTTCACGCCCACCTGGTGTTCCGTGGCGTAGTCGACGAGCTCCCAGAAGTCCGAGCGCACGGTCGGCTCGCCGCCGCCGATGTTGACGTAGAACACCTGCATGCGCTGCAGCTCGTCGATGATGGCCTTGCACTGTTCGGTGGTCAGCTCACGCGGGTCCCGCCGACCGGACGAGGACAGGCAGTGCACGCACGACAGGTTGCAGGCGTAGGTCAGCTCCCACGTCAGGCAGATGGGGGCGTCGAGGCCCTTCTCGAACTGGTCGACCAGGCGGCCGACCTTCGGTGGGGCGGAAGCGTCTCGTACTGCGGCGGATTCGAGCACTGAGGTCATGGGCTGCGTCCTCGTCGGTGGCGGGCGGGAGGTGTGCGGGCAGGGTCTAGGCCGGCACGATCATGTGGGAGTCGGCCAGCGTGGCCAGCGCACGCAGGTACGGACGCTGCGCGGGCTCGTCGATTCCGTGGGCAGCGAGCGCAGCCCGTACGGACGGATGCTGATCGAGGGTTTCGACGACCCGGACGATCGTGGTGTTCTTCAGGAACGAGAGCTTGCGGGTCCCGAAGTGGTAGAGCAACGCCCCGAACGGCTCGGGGCGAAGCGCTACCTGCGGGTGCAGCCTCCACGTCGTGTCCGGATCGAACCCTGCCGAGTCGTCCTCGGTCGAGTCGATCACGGTGGCGGCGGCGTCGGCGGGCACGATCAGTACACGCCGCACATGCCGTCGATGGAGACCTCTTCCACGAGGGACTCCTCGATCAGGTCGGACTCGACGACGCTGTTGTCACGATCGGACATGACATTCCTCCTCGGATGGGGACTCCACGGTCGGAGTCGGTCGTCACAGGCCTGTTGCGCTGTGACTCGGTTCACCACTGTAATGGCATCGAGTGCAGAATGTCACCCATGGAAGGCTCACACCATGCGTAGCCGCCGGAAACCGTCCGCTCGGATAGGTCGTCGCCCCTCCACCTCGAGGGAGGGCCTCAGTGCGATCGGCATCGAACTGTTCCGCACCCAGGGGTTCGACGAGACCAGCGTCGACCAGATCGCGGAGACCGCGGGAATCGCCCGGCGCACCTTCTTCCGGTACTTCCCGTCCAAGAACGCCGTGCCCTGGGGCGACTTCGACGCCCATCTCGAGCAGATGCGCGCCCATCTCGACGCCCTGCCGCCCGAGGTGCCCCTCGCCGAGGCACTGACCTCGGCACTGCTGGACTTCAACACCTTTCCCGCCTCGGAGGCGACGTTGCACCGCGACCGCATGGGCCTGATCCTGCGGGTCCCGGCGCTGCAGGCGTACTCGGTGGTGATGTACGAGGGCTGGCGCCGCGTGATCGCGGAGTACGTCGCGCACCGCATCGGAGGCGCCACGGAGGACCACTACCCGCGCACCGTGGGCTATCTCGTCCTCGGCGTCGCGATGGCGGCGTACGAGCAGTGGCTCGCCGACGACTCCCTCGCCCTGCCCGATCTCTTGTCGGCCGGCATGCGCGCCCTCTACAGTGGCCTCGACGCGGCCGCGCCGTCCATCACCGGCCCCGACGTCCCCACCTCATCGAAAAAGGCTGCGCTGCAATGACTGTGCTCGACTCTCTCGCCCCCTGCCCGACCGGCCGGTGGTCGCACGCCCACGTCACGGTGGAACGGGTACCTGCGGGCCCGATCTCGCTGCGGCGCGACGCGGGACGACTGCACGTCACGCATTCCCTCGGACCGGAGGATCTCAGCGAACGCCTGGTCGCCGACGTCACCGCCTCGATCGCCGGCAGCGACCTCGGCCGGGAGGAGTTCGAGCTGACGATGGTCGGGCTGGTGCGCTCCACCGTGCCGGGCGCCCTCGATTCGTGGGTCACCTACTACCGCAACTCGCTGACCGAACTGCTCGACGGCACGGCCGAGTTCGCCCCGATCCACGACAAGGCCGCCGAACTCGTCCGTGGCCGCGTCCTCGATCTCGGCTCGTGCTTCGGGTTCCTCCCCCTGCGCCTGGCCCGCGCCGGGGTCGCCGTGACCGCCACCGACATCCTGCCCGGCACCATGACCCTGCTCGACGCGGTCGCGCCCCGCCTCGGCCTCGCGGTGGACACCCTCGTGTGCGACGCGGCCCACGTGCCCGTGCCCGACGACAGCGCCGATACCGTCACCGCGATCCACCTGCTCGAGCACGTCGACGCGGCCACCGGCGCGGCGGTCGTCGCCGAGGCGCTGCGGATCGCCCGGGAACGCGTGGTGATCGCCGTGCCGTTCGAGGACGAGGCCACGGCCTGCCACGGCCACGTACGCACGTTCGACCTGCCGGCCCTGCACACCCTCGGCGAATCGACCGGCCGCGCCTTCGAGGCCTTCGAACACCACGGCGGCTGGCTCGTGCTCGACGCGCGGTGACCGAAGGGCCTTGTGACCGAACGGCGCGGTGACCGAACGCCTTGTGACCGAATGTCACATCGCGTCGGTCACATCGACGCGATGTGACATTCGGCCGCGCACACGGGGCGGGTCACTGGACGACGAGATCGCGACGGCGCAGCGCGCCGACCCCCGCCGTCGCCGTGAGCACCGCGAGACCCAGCAGGACCAGCAACGGCAGCATCCGCATCTCCGCGGCCGGCACCGGGGGTACGTGGACGAACGGCGACAGGTCCAGCACCGCCTGCGGCAGGTCCAGCAGGACGCCGAGCTGCCCGATGAGCAACCACACGGCGAAGACACCCCATGCGACGCTCGAGGCGCGCCGCGGCACCACGCCCACGCACAGCACCGCCATCGCCCCCACCAGGAGAACGGCCGGGACGAACGCCAACGACGCCGGCAGCAGGTTGCCGAGCGATCCGGTGACGTCGCCGACCGTCAGACCGTACGAGACCGCCAGCGTGACGCCCGTGACGACCTGCAGCACGATCACCCCGATCGTCACCATGCCGATGTGGGCGAGCATCCACGGCACCCGGCCGAGGGCCGTCGACAGCAGCGGCTCGACCCGCCCGGATGTCTCCTCGCTGTGCGTCCGCAGCACGGCCTGCACCGCGTACCCGCTGGTGAACAACGCCATCATCAGGAAGATCATCGCGAAGTACGCGTCGGTGAGGGCTTGCGCCCCGCCGCCGAGCTGCTTCATCATGTCGGCGACGGCGCCGCCCTCGTCGAGGAAGTTGTCCATCTCGTTCGCGACGCTGCCGTACGTCGCGGCGAGAACGACGATGCCGAACGCCCACCACATCAAGGTCGTGCGCTGCACCCGCCACGCGAAGCCCCACGCGGTGGGCAGCCATGCCGCCGCGCGGTCCGGTCCCGGGCGCGGTTGCACCAGCCCGGCACCGTGGTCGCGCCGTCCGGTCAGCTCGTACGCGGACCACGTCGCCGCGACGGTGAACATCGCGAACAACACCAGGATCCACCAGGCGTCCTCGTCGAACGGCCGGATCTGCTGCGCCCACCCGATCGGCGAGAGCCACGACAGCCACATGCTCGTGACGCTGACCCCGTCGGGATCGACGGTGCCGGCGCTGTCACCGACGGCGCGGAGCAGGAACGCGAACCCCAGCGCGGCACCGGCCAGTCCGTTCGCGGCCCGGGCCCCCTCGACGACCTGCGCGCTCACCGCCGCGACGGCCGCGAACGCGATCCCGGCCGCCGCCGTCGCCGCCCCGAGTGCGACGGATCCGGACAGCGGCAGTCCGAAACCCAGGGAGACGATCGCGAGCAGCAGCGCGAGCGCGACATTCGCCGCCGTGGCCACGATCAGGGCCGCCGTGAGCAGGGCACGCCGACCGACCACATTGGCGCCGACGAGCTCCGCGCGGCCGGTCTCCTCGTTCTGCCGGGTGTGCCGGACCACGGCCATCGTGCTCATCAGACCCGCCCCCAGGGCCAGGAACAGCAGGGTCTGCGCCGCGACGACCGCGCCGAGGCTGTCCCCGGAGACCAGGCCGTTGGTGGCCAGCACCACCGGCGACACGGCGGAGCTGACGGCGATGAGGTGCAGGTCCTCCTCGGTCGGATAGAGCCCCTTCAAGCTCGACACCGAGATCGCGTACACGATCGTGATCGTCACCAGCCACACCGGCAGGCGCAC
>NZ_AJFC01000006.1:0-31514 GCF_000256505.1 Rhodococcus sp. P14
CCGGTGCCGACGAATGCGGCACTCATGCGCCGTCCCCGTCGCCGACGGCCGGGCGGCCGTGTGCGAGGTGCTCGCCGGGGACGTGGATGTGCTCGCCGGGCAGGTCGTCCCCGTAGTGCCGCAGGAACAGTTCCTCGAGGGTGGGTGGGGTACTGGTGAGCGACGTGATGCCGAAGTCGAGCAGCTCGCGCAGCACCGCGTCCATCCGGGCCGTGTCGACCTCGCAGCGCACCCGCAGGCCGTCGACCTGCAGGTCGTGCACCCCGGGGACCGCTTCGAGCCCGGCCACCGGGCGCACGGTGTCGGCGACCACCGACGTGCGGGTCAGGTGTCGCAGTTCGGTCAGCGTGCCGGATTCGACGGTGCGGCCCTGCCGGATGATGGTCACCCGGTCGCACAGCGCCTCGACCTCGGCGAGGACGTGGCTCGACAGCAGCACCGAGCACCCGTCGGCGACGGCCTCGCGGACGCAGTCCCGGAACACCTCGTCCTTGAGCGGGTCCAGACCCGAGGTGGGCTCGTCGAACAGGAACAACTCCACATCCGAGGCGAGCGCGGCGACGATCGCGACCTTCTGCCGGTTGCCCTTGGAGTACGTGCGGGCCTTCTTGGTGGGATCGAGCTCGAAGCGTTCGAGCAGTTCGGCACGGCGGCGTTCGTCGATGCCGCCGCGCAGGCCGGCGAGCAGGTCGATCGCCTCCCCGCCGGTGAGGTTGGGCCACAGGTTGACCTCGCCGGGTACGTACGCGAGCCGCCGGTGCAGGTCCACCGCGTTGCGCCACGGGTCGCCCCCGAGCAGTTCGACCCGGCCGGAATCCGCACGCAGCAGCCCGAGCAGAATGCGGATCGTGGTGGACTTGCCGGATCCGTTCGGGCCGAGGAATCCGTGCACCTCGCCTCGGCGGAGCTCGAGGTCGAGACCGTCGAGAGCCCGAGTGGTTCCGAACGACTTGACGAGCTGTTCCACGGAGATCGCCGTCGACATGCTGCCGAGGCTACGCCCATTCGGGGGTCCGTGTGGCGACGATCCGCACAGCGCACGGGGTCGGGTGAACCCTCGCAAATCGGTCGTTTAGGCTTCGCCGGGATCGCTGATTTTCGAGGAACGGCACCGGTCGGTGCGCTGGAGAGGTGGGGGACGTGGCCGCACGGTTCGGTCGGGGAATCCGCAATGCGTCGGTCGGCGCGGCGGCGGTGTGCGCCATCGTCGCCGGAACCGGAACCGCGGGTGCCGCACCCGTCTATCCGGTGCCGCCGGCCGATCCGTTCTACCGCGCGGCCGCCGACATCACCCACGCACCGGCCGGCGATGCGCTCGAGGTGCGGCGCGTGCCCGCACCACCCGGCATCCTCGACGTCGAGGCGTGGCAGGTGCGGTTCCGGTCGACGGATTCGACCGGCCACCCGATCCCTGCGGTGACGACGGTCCTCGCCCCCGTCGGCAAGGCTCCGGACGGTCCGCTGCTGTCGTTCCAGCACGTCATCAACGCCCTCGGCACGCACTGCGCGCCGTCGCAGACGCTGTGGACGAGCGACCCGGATCTCGCCGTCCGGGAGGCTCCGGCCCTCAACGTGGTGCTCCGGCGGGGCTGGACGGTCGCGATCCCGGACCATCTCGGACCGAACAGCGCCTACGGCGCGGCTCGCCTCGGCGGGCAGATCACCCTCGACGGCATCCGCGCGGTGCAGCAGGTACCCGAGCTGCAGCTCGCCCACAGCCCGGTCGCGCTGGCGGGGTACTCCGGCGGCGGGATGGCCACCGGGTGGGCCGCGGCACTGGCTCCGACCTACGCCCCCGACCTGAAACTGGTGGGTGCGGCGATGGGCGGGGTGCCGATGAACATCCGCAAGATGGCCGAGGCGCTCGGCGAGAACCCGCACCCCGCCTTCGGTCTGGCGTTCGCGGCCGCGCTGGGTCTCGAACGCGAGTACCCCGAACGGATGCGGATCAGCGCCGACCTGACCCCTGCGGGTGTGGCGATGCGCGACGCCCTGGCCGACGCCTGCACCAACGACATCCTCGCGCGCGGTGCCGGTGGCAGCCTGCGGCAGGTGAGCACCAATGCCCACCTGGCCGACGATGCCGACGCGGTCGCCGTCGCGGAGGAGAACAGCCTCGAGCTGTACCCGGGCGTGCCGACGGTGCCCGTGTTCGAATGGCACAGCCCCACCGACGCACTCGTCCCGGTGGACTCCATCGACGCGACGCTCGACCGCTACTGCGCCGCGGGCGCGCCGGTGCGCCGCGTCGAGACCCCCAGTCCCGACCACATGTCGGCGGCGGTGCTCGGTCTGCCGGACGCGTTCGAGTTCCTGGGCGAGCGGTTCGACGGAGCACCGGTCACCGGAACCTGCTGACCCGGCCACGCCCACCGGACCCGGACTGAACGGCGCGGCGCGTCCACGGAAGTCGCCAGCACAGCCACGAAGCGGGGCGTCCTCGCAGCATCGGGCCGCCGATCGGCGGACAACGCTGCTGCTCCCGGGCACTCGGTCGAGTTCGGAACCGGGGCCGTCCTCGGCCGAAGCGGGTCACGCACCCGAGCAACGAGTGCGGCGCCGACAGGGCAGGAACCCGAAAACCGTGCCGAACGGTCGCTTTTGCGGCAGCATCACGTGGGACACGCACATTCGACCGGAAGGACACCGATGCGATCGACCACCCGTGCCGCGCTCATAGCAGTGGCCACCGTTCCCTCGGCCCTGGCAGCACCTGCCCTCGCGTCGGCGGCCGACGCCGGCGAGGTCGCCTTCGCGTTCGCCGTCAGCGGCTCGACCGTGACGAACACGATCACCAACGACTCGGGCACGCCACTGGACTGCATGACCGGGCTCGCCCCAGCTCCCGGCGGGGTACTGCCGCCCGTCGCCGAGGTCATCGCCCAGGGTCAGACGCTGAGCACGTCAGGCCGGGTCCAGCCGGGTGTAACCACCCAGACCGTGACCGAGATTCCCGACGGCACCTATGTCGTCCTCGCCTCGTGCTCGACGGACGGCCTGGCAACCATGTGGGTTTCCGACTACCCCGGCATCGCAGACCAGCTGGCGCCCCTGCCGGTCACCGCCTACCCGGTCCAGCAGGCCTCCCCCGTCGTCACCGTGCCCGCAACCCCGCCGACGTTCGGCAGCAGCTGACCCACGGCGTCGCCGCCGCGTCAGATCAGGCCGCGCTTGCTGGCGGCGTACACGGCCTCGGCGCGGCGGCTCACGCTCAGTTTGCGCATGATGTTGCTCACGTGGAACTTCACCGTGGTGCCCGAGATGAAAAGGCGCTCACCGATCTTGGAATTGGACAGGCCCGCAGCGAGCAGCCGCAGCACCTCGAGTTCGCGCTCGGTGAGTTGTTCCTGCGGCGTGGTCTGCCCGTTGAGGGAACGCACCACCGCCGCGGCGCTGCGCGAGTCGAAGGCACTCTCGCCGCGCGACACCGCGCGGATCGCACGCACCAGCTCGGTCGTGTCGACGTCCTTCACGACGTACCCGCGTGCCCCGGCGTGCACGGCACGCACGACCAGCTGCTCGTCGAGGAACGTGGTGAGCACCAGCAGACCCAGCCCCGGGTGGGCCGCCGACAGCTGCCCGCACAACGTCAGCCCCTCGTAGTCCGACCCGGCGGAGAGCTTCAGGTCCATCAGGACGATGTCGGGCCGGACCCGGCCCACGAGGGTGAGCGCCTCGGCCTCGTGCGAGGCCTCGCCGACCACCTCGAGGTCCGGCTCCCGCTCGAGTATCGAGCGCAGCCCCTGGCGCAGGATCGCGTGGTCGTCGACGAGGACGATGCGGACCGTGCGATTCACCGTCCCGGCCGGGGTTGCCACGTTCATCGCTGATCTCCTGTCCGCGCCGCGGGTGCCGGCGCCGCACTGTTCCCGCTGGTTCCGGTCGTCTCGTCGGCGTCCCGCTCCGCGTCGACCGCCGGTTCGGGCACCGGGATGCGCACCGCCACCCGGACCCCGCCGAGGCGGGCGCGACGCACCTCGAGAGTGCCACCGAGCTCGTGCGCGCGGGCCTGCATGTTCGCCAGCCCGCGATGGCGGCCGTCCCAGTCGTTGTCCGCGGCGAGGCGCAGCATCAGCCGCATCCGCGCCGGGTCGCCGTCCCCGTCGTCGGCGACCGACAACAGCACCGAGTCCGGCCGGTAGGTCAGCCGCAGCACCACGCGCCGGGCGTTGGCGTGCACCGCGGCGTTGAACAGCGCCTCCCCTGCGATGCGCAGCAGCGAATGTTCGGCTTCGCCCGGCAATTCGACCGGCGGGCCGCCCACCCGGACGGTGATGTCGAGTTCGCCCGGCGTGTGCGCGCTGCACAGCTGTTCGAGCATCTCCGGCAGCGACGTGCGATCCGAGTCGGACGGGTGGTTGAGCGCGTAGATCGCCGAGCGCAGCTGCTCGACCGCGCGCCGGGTGAGCTCCTTGGCCAGGTCGAGACGCTCGCCGCGCTCGGCGTCGGGAATGTCGCTGCGGCACACCTCGATCTGCATGCCGGCCGACAGCACGGCCTGGGTGACGCTGTCGTGCAGCTCCCGCGCGATGCGGTGACGTTCCTCGTCGAGCGCCTGGTGCCGATGCGCGGCACCGAGTTGCCGTTGCGTCAATTCCAGCTGGCGCAACGTCGCCTCGAGTTCGGCGTTGCGGGCCTGCAGGTCTGCCGCCGCGCGATTCGCCTCCTGGTAGGCCTGCTCGGCCCGCCCGAGCAGCAGCTGGCCCCGCTGGTAGAGCGCGGAATTCTGCAGGGCCACGGCGGTCTGGCTGGCGAGGATCGACAGCACGGCGTGGTCGGTGCCGTCGATGGTGCGGTGTTCGGGTGTCCACGCGGCGATCGCACCCGCCACCCCGCCGTCGAGGACGATGGGGACGAAGGCCCGATGGGTGTCGACGGTGGCGTCCCGGCCGATCGAGCCGGATCGGATGTCCTCGAGGCAGCGCACCACGTCGTCGGGCAGGGGTGGGCCTTCGACGTTGTCGACGAGGAACGGGGTGGCATCGGGTCCGAGGACCAGCCGGCGCGGCCCTGCGTCGGGCAGGGTCCTGTCGGTCAGGGCGAAGACCACCCAGCGGGCGCTCAGGTGGGCACGCGCGGCCTCCGCCACGGCGCAGATCAGGGTCTCGGGGCCCTCGACGGTGCGTACCAGGGCACGCGAGATCAGCTCGAGCGCGTGAACAACCCGCTCGAGACGTTCGGCGGCTCCGCGGTACTGGGGATAGAACGTGGGTTTGCCGGAACGCAGTCCGGTCAGTCGCGACAGGTCGGGAGCGGTCACAACGCCGCCCGGAACAGCGCGACCATCTGCTCGTGCGTCGCTTCGCGGGGGTTGGTGGACATGCACGCGTCGCGCAGCGCGCCCGCGGCCAGACGTTCGAGGTCGGTCGCCTGCACCCCGAGTTCCCGCAGTCCGCGCGGCACCCCGACCTCGCGGGCGAGCCGTTCGACCCGGTCCGCGACGGCGAGTGCGGCCTCCACGGCCGGACCGCGGTGCTCGTCGAGCCCGAGCGCCCGGGCGATCGCGACGAACGGCTCGGGATCGGAGGCTGCGTTGAACCGGATGACGTGCGGGAGGAGCACTCCGTTGATGACGCCGTGCGGCAGGTCGAGCAGACCCCCGACCTGGTGGCTCATCGCGTGCGCGGCACCGAGGATCGCGTTGGTGAACGCCAGGCCGGCCTCGAGGCTGGCCTGCGCCATGATCGATCGGGCCGCCATCTCCCGGGGGTCTTCGATCGTGCGTACCAGCGTGTCGGTGACGAGACCGACGGCACGCAGGGCGTGGTGGTCGGTGAGCGGGTTGTGGGCGCGGGAGACGAACGCCTCCACGCCGTGGGTCAGGGCGTCCAGCCCGGTCGCGGCGTTCAGTTCGTCCGGCATGGTGGTCAGCAGCCGCGGGTCGATCACGGTCAGGTCCGGGACGAGTGAACGACCGATGATGGTGATCTTGGTGCCTCGGACGGTGTCGGTGACGACGCAGAACTGGGAGACGTCGGCGCCCGTCCCCGACGTCGACGGCACCACCACCATCGGTGGGATCGGAGCGGCCGCCCGGTCCACACCCTCGTAGTCGAGGATGCTGCCGCCGTTGGCGGCGAGCACCGCGATGCCCTTGGCGGCGTCGATCACCGAGCCGCCACCGAGCGCGACGAGCACGTCGCAGCCGTGGACGCGGTACGTCTCGTGTCCGGCGGTGACCTCGTGGTCCTTGGGGTTGGGGGTGAGATCACCCCACACGATCGGCGTGAGGCCCTGCTCGACGAGATGACCGCGCAGCTCGTCGACCCAGCCGGCCTCGATCAGCCCCGGGTCGGTGACCAGGAGGGGCCGGACCGCGCCGAGCCGAACCGCCGCGTGCGCCGCTTCGACCAGCGATCCGATCCCGAACACGATCTCCGGGGCGTGGAACTTGGCCAGCGTCGTCGCGGTGTGCTCCGATGCGACGGCCACTGCACACTCCTGACGATCCCGACTGCTGTGATCCAGCTTACGTGGCTTCCGAGCCTAGCCCCTCCACGACGGGTCGGCACCGGACCGAACGGCAGGGGCGATACCTGCCCGATCGGGTAGGTAGGTCCGAGTGTGGCCGGGCCTCCGCGAGCCGGCCGCGGGGTGAATACGAAGTGAATGCCACCACCGCGGCCTCCCCGAAAACGGGACATATAGGATGCACGTCGCAGGGGTGGACCGGATACGCAGGAAGCAGGCTGCGCACCGGCGGAAACGACCCTGGGAGAGCATCATCGACGACCGATGGATCGTGTGGTGGCACGAGGTGGACGGCGTCACGTGGCACGTCCACGACAACGAGGCCGCGGCGCTCGACTCGGCGTACCGGGCGCTCCACTCCGACCGGCGGGTCGGGGATCCGGTCATCGAACGCCCCAACCGCACCTTGGTGCTGGGCATTGAGTTCGCCGCATACGTCCGGGCGCGGGAAGACGCGGAGGGCCGCACGGCGATCCGCGGCACCCACCGGGTCGAGATCCGGTACCCGCTCGGCGTGGACCGGTGGATCTCGCAGGGATGGACGTCGGAACGGCTCGCACGCGCAAATTACGACGAGGCCCTCGAGCACTTCCGCCCCGACCGGGTCCGGCTCACGAAGCGCGACCCCTGACCCGGTCGCCGGCCCACCTGTCGAACTCCACGAGCGGCGCACCGCGCACGCCGGAGATCGAAGCGTGCACGACGGACATCGGCAAGAACGCCAGGACGATCAGCAACATGGCGACCTCGTACGCCACGCTGCTGCGCGGATCCGGGCTCCCGTTCAACCGGCCGCGCAGCGCGGTCCACGCGATTCCGTGGACGTTGCCGACCATGATGGCCCGTATCGCTCCGAGGATCCCCTCGGCGGCGGACTTCCCGTACACGTCCACGAGGCGATCCCACGCCTCGGCCGTGGGGTTGCCCGGGTGTCGGCATAGTGCTGGGCGAAAAGAACCGCAGCGACCTCGGAGTCGGGAACGTCGTCGAGGACCCCGGCCAGGATGTTCCGGATCTCGGCGCTGCTCATTCCGGCCCCGAGAGCGATCTTCGTGTGGGCGTAGGAGCAGGCGCCGCAGCCGTTCACCTCGGTCACCGCCAGCATGATCCGTTCGACGAACTCGGGGCTCAACTCGGCGCGCTTCCTGGCGCCGATCAGGTGCTTCATCGATCGAACGCCCCGGTAGAAGATCCAGTAGGCCTCACGGATCGAATAGTGCTTCTTCGCGAACTGCATCGTCGTCTTCCTCAACTGCGCCCGGGATGCCCGTGTGCCGGAGCACTCTCCCGTACGGCGGCCGGCCCGCCGGCGGTGGCGTGGGCGGACGGCGCACACACACCCCGGGGGGTATTTACCAGTCCATAGTAACCACCGGCCGTTGCCCCGCCGGAGCCGGACGGGTGCACACGCTCAACGCAGTGCGTGCCCGAGTTCCGCCGCCCGCGACAGCAGCTGGGCGGCGTCCCGGGCGACGACGACGCGATCGCACTCCTCGGCGTACTCGGGCATCGCGCACGTCGCCTGCGCCCAGTAGCGCTGGGGCTCCGGGGTGATCCAGGCGAGCCGGTGCACGCGACGACGCAGGTCGGCGAGCCGGTCGACGCGGGCGGGCAGGCCGTTGCAGCGCCCGTCGCCGACGACGAGCACACTGGTGCGCGAGTCGACGATGCCCGCGTGCTCGGTGAGCAGTTCGTCGAGCACCCGGCCGTAGTCACTGCTCGCCTCGAGGTCGAGGCCGGGATGCGCCAGCACGGCCGCGAGGGCGCCGTCGCCCGTGGCGGCCAGCAGTTCCCGCGTCACATCGACGGGCCGGTCGACGAACGCCAGGACGCGGCAGCGGTGGGCCCGGCCGTGCATGGCCTGCGCCAGGCGCAGGGTGAACGCGGTGATCGGGCGCACCGACAGGGACACGTCGGCGAGGATCAGCAACCGGACCCGGTCGGGACGCGGGGCACGCACGATCAGGTGGAACGGCACCCCCTCGGTGCGCATCCCGGCACGCGCCGTGCGACGCATGTCGAGCCGGCCGCGGGTCAGCTCGCGCGGCACCGGCCGCGCCGGGCCGCGCATGCGGCGCAGCACCTCGTGGCACGCCAGCTCGATCTCGGCCCGGGACGCGACGTCTCCGGCGGTGTCGGGGGCATCGGGCTCACCGTCCGGCAGCGGACCACCGAGCCCGGCCTGCGACAGCGCCGCGACGAACGCCTCGACGGCCTCGACGAGCCGGTTCAGTTGTGCCGCGCTGAGGGGTTCGTCTGCGTGGTCGTCGCCGTAGACGCGGCGCGGGTCGTAGGCGTCGAGCCACGCGAGGATGGATTCGGGATCGTCCCACGACAGCGACCCGACGACGGCGGCACCCGGGTTCGCGGCCAGCTCGCCGACCGCTGCGGTCCCGGCCCGATCCACGTCGACGGTGTAGGTGACCCCGCGCCGGCCCGAGTCGGCGCCCGTGTCGACCGACAGTGCCGCGTCGGACGAGGTCATCGAGACGTCGTCGTCGTCCTTGTGGGGATTGAAGCCCTTGTCCGCCTCCGGGGTGTCGAAGTGGTCGCCGACCTCCGCGGCACGCTCGTTGTACTCGGCGTAGCGCGCGACCTGCGGATCGTCGTCGAGCTCGAGCGCGGTCGGCAGGGACTCGGCGAATTGCGCTCGCGGCGAGGACTTCCCGTCCGTCACGCCGGCCGCGTCCGCCGCGGCGAACAGCGCGTCGAAGGCGCGGTCGAAACCGACCTGCTCGTGCGGGTACTTCGCGCACACCGCGCGCAGGCAGGCTCGCAGCACGTCGCGGTCGCGGGCACCGACGAGCCCGAGCACGCGGCGGACCTCGATGGTCTCGGCGGGCGAGGCGGACACCCCGTGCCGCCGCAGCAGGCGGCCGAAGACGGCGGCCACCACGTCGAGAGGGTACGAGGGGTGCATCGCCGCGAGCGGTGTCACGGGCGTCGTCGCGAGCAGTGTCACCGGCATCGGGTCACCGCCGCGCGCCGATGCCGACACCGCCGCCGCCGCGCCCGCGGAACACCGCGGTGGTGGTGTTGGCCGGCCGGGAGGCGACCGTGGCCCGCTCGGGTCGCTCCCCCGCAGGTTCGGCGGTCGTCGGTGCGGTGGTCGTCGGTGCGGGGGGTGGGGCGTCACCGCCGAGCCGGGCGCGGACCAGGTCGGCGTCGCCAGTGTACTTGAGCAGCGCGGCGAGCAGGATGTCCCGGATCTGCCGGAGGGAGGTGTGGTCGCCGCCGCCGCGCCGCAGCACGGTCGCGGCGCGCGCGGCGTCGATGACCTCCGAGATGGACGGGCTCTTGCGCAACGGCAGCTCCCGCAGGGTGCGGGCCAGGTCCACGACCTCGCCGGCGGTCACGGTGTCGACCTCGGGGGCCCGGGCGGTGACGATCTCGCGTTCGCGCTCGGGGGTGGGGTAGCCGACGTGGTAGTGCAGGCAGCGGCGCTTGAGGGCGGGCGAGAGTTCGCGGGTGTCGTTGGAGGTCAGGATCACCCACGGCGCGGACCGGGCCGTGAAGGTACCCACCTCGGGAATGGTGACCTGCCGCTCGGCGAGGACCTCGAGCAGCAACGCCTCCATGGATTCCTCGGTGCGGTCCACCTCGTCGACGAGGAGCACCACCGGCTCCGGAGACAGGATCGCCTCGAGCAGGGGACGCACGGCCAGGAACGTCTCGGAGTACAGGCCGAAGTCCTGCGCGGCGAGGAATCGGGACGCGTCGGCGACGTCGGGGTAGGCGGCGAGCTGTTCGCCGATGCGGTCCCGCAGCATCTGCACGTGCAGCAGTTGCTTGGCGTAGTCCCACTCGTACAGCGCCCGGCTGTCGTCGAGGCCCTCGTAGCACTGCAGCCGTACCAGCTTGCGTCCGCCGACGGCGGCGAGCGCCTTGGCCAGTTCGGTCTTGCCGACGCCGGCCGGGCCCTCGAGCAGCAGCGGCCGCTCGAGCGCGGTGGCGAGGTGGACGACGACCGCGAACTCGTCGTCGGCGATGTAGTCGTGGCGGCGCAGCGCGTCGGCGAGTTCCGGTCCGCTGGTGAAGCTGGTCATCGGTGCTCCTGTGTCGTCGGCACTCGAGGTGGGTGTGCCCGGGGCGGGTGGCCCCGCCCCGGACACGGATCGGTCGGGCGGTGGGTCAGTAGGACCGGTTGATGCAGTGGTCGACGACGGGGATCATCGACTCGACCGTCACCTCGCGCGGGTTGCCCGGCGTGCACCAGTCGCCCTGGATGTGCTCGGAGATGGCGCGCACGGTCTTCTCGTCACCCTTGATGACGTCGCCGCGGCCGGCGTACTTGCCGGTGTTCATGCGGTTCTTCTCGTACGAGTCGACGCGCACCTGGCCGAAGTTGTCGGGGATGCCGACGTCCTTGGCGAGCCGGATGGCGGCCTCGACCGCGGCGTCCGCGGCCTGGACAGTGGTCATGTTGCGGGTGTCGACACCCATCGCGGTGGCGATGCGGGCGTAGTGCTCGTAGCGCGACGGGAGGTTGTACTCCCAGACACGGGGCAGCGCGATCGCGTTGTTGAGGCCGTGGTGGCTGTCGAAGAAGGCCGACGTGGCGTGCGAGATGGAGTGGACGATGCCCAGGCCGCCCGAGTTGAAGGCCTGCGCGGCGATGTACTGGGCGTTCATCATGCCCTCGCGTGCCTTGAGGTTGCGCGGCTCGAAGGTGGCCTCACGCAGGTGCTTGGCGACGAGCTCGATCGAGTACAGGGCGTTGCCGAGCGACGGGGCGAAGTCCAGCCGCGAGACGTACGGCTCGGAACCGTGGGCGAGGACGTCGAAGCCGCAGTACGCGGTGAAGTGCTGCGGGCAGGTGTAGTACAGCAGCGGGTCGTCGATGGCGAGGGTGACGATCGTGGCTTCGTCGAAGCCGACCCACTTGTGCGGGTGGTCCATGTCGGAGGTGTCGGTGATGACGTAGGCCCAGGAGGTCTCCGAGCCGGTGCCGGCGGTGGTGGAGACGGCGATGTGCGGCGGGTTCTCCTTGTTGGTGGACTTGGCGAAGCCCTCGAACTCGTTGATGTTGCGGCCGTCGTGGGCGATGACGACGCGGGCGCCCTTGGCGGCGTCGTGGCTCGAGCCGCCGCCGACGGAGATGATGGAGTCGCACTTCTCCTGCTGGTAGAGGGCGGCGGCCTCCATGACGTTGTAGTCCTTGGGGTTGGACTCGACCTTGTCGTACAGGACGACCTCGACACCCTGGTACTCGATCTTGCCGATCAGCTCTTCGATGATGCCCGAACCGCGCAGACCGGTCGTCATCAGCAGGGTGCGCTTGAAGCCCAGGTTCTTCGCCTCGACACCGATGATGTCGTGGGCACCGACACCCATCAGTGCCCGCGGGAAGGGGTGGAACTCCTTGATGGGGAAGTCCCAGATCTGGTTGAGTTCGATGGCCATCGCGTCTCTCCTGATGTGTCGGCCGGAAGTGGTGGTTCGAATGCGGCGTCCGGTGTGACCGGCGTCTCTTCGCTTCTCCACCTTCGGTCTCGATCACGCCCACGGAAAGGCCTTCGGGCCCGAACCGTCCGGTCGCGGCACCGAAGCCGTCCGGTCGAGCGGGACGGCCTGCCCGATCGGGCAGGGGTCCGTTCCCGCTGATCGGGAGCCGACCGCAGGCCGACGCGCCCCGTCCCGGTAGCGTCGTGTTGCTGATAACCTGGAACTAGAACGCGTTCTAGATTGCTTCACCCGCACCACGGAAGGACCGACCTGGCCATGACGACAGTCGAGGTGCCGCACGGCTCGCGATCCGCGATCCTGACCGTCTCCGCAGTCATCGAGGAGACGCCGGACTCGCGCTCGATCGTCTTCGACGTGCCGGCCGAGCTCCAGGACAAGTTCGCGTACAAGCCCGGACAGTTCCTGACCCTGCGCATTCCGAGCGAGCAGACCGGCTCCGTGGCCCGCTGCTACTCGCTGGCCAGCTCCCCGTACACCGACGACGCCCCCAAGGTCACGGTCAAGCGGACCGTCGACGGCTACGGGTCCAACTGGCTGTGCGACCGGATCTCCGCCGGCGACCGCATCGAGGTCCTGCCGCCGTCGGGCGTCTTCACCCCGAAGTCGCTCGACCACGACTTCCTGCTGTTCGGCGCGGGCAGCGGCATCACCCCGGTCGTCTCGATCCTCAAGTCGGCCCTGACCCAGGGCTCCGGGAAGGTCGTGCTGGTCTACGCCAACCGCGACGAGGCGTCGGTCATCTTCGCCGAGGAGCTGCGCGCCCTGGCCGAGAAGTACCCGACCCGCCTGACCGTCGTGCACTGGCTCGAGTCCGTGCAGGGCCTGCCGTCCGCCGAGCAGCTCGCCACCCTGGCGGCTCCGTTCAGCAGCCACGAGGCGTTCATGTGCGGCCCCGGCCCGTTCATGGATGCCGTGCACCGGGCGCTGCAGATCGCGGGCATGCCGCGCACGCAGGTGCACGCGGAGGTGTTCAACTCCCTCGCGGGAGACCCGTTCGCCGACCACACGCCCCTCGAGGTGAGCGACGAGGAGGCGGCCGACGCCGCGACGGTGGAGGTCGAGCTGGACGGGGAAACCCACACGATTCCGTGGCCGCGCTCGCAGACCCTCGTCGACATCATGCTCTCCAAGGGACTCGACGTGCCCTACTCCTGCCAGGAAGGCGAGTGCGGCTCGTGTGCGTGCACCGTCCTCGACGGCAAGGTCGAGATGGAGCACTGCGAGATCCTCGACCCCGAGGACATCGAGGCAGGCTACGTCCTCGGCTGCCAGGCCCGCCCGGTGACGGACACCGTCAAGATCGTCTTCTGAGACGTCGCCGGTCCCCGTCTCAGCGGACGAGGACCGGCGTCTCCACCCGGTGGACGCCCGGCTTTCGTGGGCCGCGCAGCGCCACACCCGCCCCGGCGCCGAGCGCGAGCACGATCACGGCGCCGCCGTAGCCCAGCGTCGTCGCGGTGAGCCCGTACACGCCGGCCGCGAGGCCCGCGATCACCGCCGGCACGGAGAACGCGAGGTAGCAGACGACGAACGTGGTGGCGAACAGGCGCCCGCGCTCGTGTGGCGCCGCAAGGGCGCCGATGACGTTCATCGCTCCCAGGAACGCCGCGCCCCAGCCGAAGCCCGCGACGGCGGTACCGGCGAAGTAGGCGACGGCCCACCCGCCGAGCACGGCGGTCACGACGACGCCCACGCCGGCGGCCAGGATCACGGTCCCCGCGACGACGACGCGCCGCGGATCGAAGCCGCGCAGCATCGTCGCCGCCACCGAACCGGAGGCGAAGAGCGTGCAGATCGCCAGACCGGCGACGAGGCGGTTGCCGATCCCGAAGACCGTACCCACGATCGACGGCCCGAGGGACATGTAGAGCCCGCCGAGCGACCACGCCGACAGCAGGCCCGGCAGGATCACCAGGTACGGGCCCCGCACCCCGGCCGGCACGGACGCGCTCGGCAGCAGGCTGCGCAGCGCGGCCCCGCGGGACGCGAAGCCCGGCGCGGGCACCCGGTCGGGGACGAAGACGAGCACGACGGCCAGCGACAGCGCGATCACGACGACGAGGACGTAGACCAGCACGGTGGGAAAGGGCGCGAACTGCACGAGCAGCCCCGCCCCGGCCGCACCGAGGGCGAGCCCGAGCGACGGCGCGACACTGTTGACGAAGGATCCGAGCCGGGGGCTCGGTTGCAGGTCGATCACGGCGGCGCTCACGGCACCGGTGGCGGCCCCGACCGCGAGGCCTTGCAGCCCCCGGGCCAGGACGAGCCAGCCCACGTCGTCGGCGAGGACGAACACGCCCATGCTCACCACGAGCAGCAGCAGCGCCCCGATCAGCACGGGCCGGCGGCCGACGTGATCGGAGATCGAGCCGATCGTCAGCAGGGTGGCGAGCAGGGCCAGGGCGTACACGGCGAAGACGGCGGTCAGCATCCCCGGCGAGAAGCCCCACTGCTGCTGGTACAGCGGGTAGAGCGGGGAGGGAGCGGACGACGACGCGGTGAGCAGGAAGCTGGCCGTGCCGACCGCCAGGAAACCGTGACGGCGTGGCAGGGAGCGACCCGGCGTCGACTCCGGCATCGGACCTCCTCGGAACTCGTGGGAACGGTCGACAGTTCGTTGACCAAGGCAACGAACTAGTGGAACATGCCGCCCTCGGCGATCATTCCCCGCCCGGTCACTTCCCGGTAAAAACCGCCTCTCACCTGCGCTCGAGTGTTATCGCAGTGCAACGTCCCGGCCGTTGACCGACCGGTCGATCAGGTCTATACCGAAGGCAGGACCCGATACGCACGAGGAGGCTCGACATGTTCTCCGACAGCCGGCTACAGGACTACGTGGCCGTGATCCTGGGCGTCTTCACCGCCCTGTCCCCCCTGTGGGTCACCACCGACACCACGACGACGTGGACCCTCGTCGTTCTCGGCGTGCTGATCGCGCTGACCGGACTCGCGCAGATCGTCCGGCCCACGATGGCAGCGATCGACTACGCGATGGGTGTGCTCGGCGTGCTGTTGTTCCTGTCCCCCTGGGTCATGGGCTACACCGAGTACAGCGGTGCATCCTGGACGGCCTGGGTGGTGGGCGTGCTCACCGTGGTCGTCGCGGTAGCAGCGCTGCCCGCGATGAACGCCCGGATGCACGGACACGGCGGACTGGCCACGCACCACTGATCACACACCCCGCGTCACACACCCCGCGGACGGCCGGCATGCCGGCCGTCCGCCCACGCCCCTGGCGCCGTCACATTCCCGCCCGTGCCCCCGGAGGTGAACGCCATGAGCACCCCGGGCTCGAAACCGCCGCGCCGTCGCGCCCGGCGGGACAACGCCGCGCGCGTGCACATCCTCGACGCCGCCGAAACCCTCTTCGCCGCCCACGGCTTCGACGCCACCTCGACGACGGCGATCGCCGTCGCCGCGGATGTACCCAAGGGACTGATCTTCTACTACTTCCCCACCAAGGAGTCGATCCTCGAGACACTCGTTGCCGAGCGGCTGCCCGCCGAACCGATCCAGGACGTCACCGGCCTCGTCTCCCCCGGCGACCCGGCGGCCAGTCTCGTCAACCTCGACGCCGCCCTCGACCTGCGTACCCACCACTCCTCGCTGCTCCGGGTGATCTGGCGTGAGGCCGAGAGCCACCCCGGACTGCGCGTCCCGCTGCGCCGGCTGCGGACCTCCCTCCAGGAGGCCACCATGCGGGTCCTGCAGGCCAGCGTGCCCGGCCCGATACAACCGGGCACCCTGCGGGCCTGCGCGACGACGTGGGTGTCGGCCATGTTCTCCGCTGCCACGGTCGACCGGCTGTTCGGTCTCGACGGCACCTCCCCCGACGAGCTCTGGGGCGTCGCGCGCCTCGTCGCCGCGGGCATGACCGGGATGGGCTGAGCGGGACGGCCGGTCAGCGCGTCTCGGCGCGTGGAGCCTCGTCGCCGGGCAGCCCCGCGGTCGGGTCGCCGATGCCGTCGACGAGCCGCCGGCCCGCCGGGTAGCCGAGGGCGCCGGGGGGCAGCTCGCCGGGCCTGCCGCTCAGGAACACCTCGACCCGCCCGCTGCCCGCCCACGGCCGGCCGAGGGCGTCGATGCGCCGCAGCGTCTGCGCCGCCACCGCTTCGGCGCTGTCGAACAGCCGTACCCCGGGCGGTAGGTGCGCGGCGATGACGTCGGCGACAAGGGGGTAGTGGGTACAGCCGAGGACGACACCACCCACGTCGGGCGGGGTGCGCTGCGCCGCCGCCGCGATGGCCGTGGCCGCGGCGGTGGTGTCGCCGCGGTCGATGGCGTCGGCGAGCCCGTGACAGGCCACCCCCACCACCGTGCGGTCGCCGGCGAACCGGGCGACGAGGTCGGCCTGGTATCGGCTGGCGGTGGTCGCGGCGGTGGCCCAGATCGCCACCGACTCGCACGCCGCGGCGGCCGGCTTGATCGCCGGCACGGTTCCGATCACCGGGATCTCGTCGCCGAGGGCCTCGCGCACATGCTCGAGCGCGGTCACCGAGGCCGTGTTGCACGGCAGGACGACCACCTCGGCACCCCGGGTCACGGCCCGCTCCGCGGTGCGCACGACCCGGTCGATCACCCAGTCCCCGGGCTTCGGGCCCCACGGGGCGCCGTCCGGGTCCATCGACAGCATCAGGTCCAGCTCGGGACGCAATCGGCGCAGCCAGGCAGACGTCGGCAGCAGGCCGAGACCCGAGTCGATGAGCGCAACGATCACCCTACGAATCTAGCGTTCGCCGACGCGGCGGCTACGACGTGGGCGCGAGGATCTCCGTGATCGGTGCGCCCGCGGCGATCTTCCCGCGCATCTTCATCACCTGCCCGGGCAGTCCCGCGCCGACCACCCCCGTGAGACGGCCGTCGCGTTCGTAGTAGGCGAGGAACTTGCGGCCGTCGTCGCGCACCACGTGCACGGTGTCGTCGGCCCGGATCGCTCCGAGCGCCTGGATCTTCACGTCGTACTGATCGCTCCAGAAGTACGGCACCTGCGCGACCGGATCGACACCGGAGCCGAGCAGCGCGCCGGCGAGCACCTTCGCCTGCTCACCGGCGTTCGTCCAGTGCTCGAGCCGCGCGCGGCGGCCGTCCGAGACCTCCCATGCCGCGACGTCGCCGACCGCCCACACGTGCGGGACGGACGTGCGGCCCACGCCGTCGCACACCACCCCGTCGTCCACGCGCACGCCCGAACCGTCGAGCCAGTCGGTGACCGGCACCGAGCCGATACCGACGACGACCACGTCCACGTCGAGTTCGGTGCCGTCACCGAGGACTGCCCCGGTGACCCGGCCGTCGCCGCGTACTTCCCGCACCCCGACGCCCGTGCGGACCTCGACGCCCTCCTCGGTGTGCAGCCGGGCGACCAGCGCGCCCACGCGCTCGCCGAGCACGGACGCGAGCGGGGTGGCCTGCGGCTCGACCAGCACCACGTCCATGCCCCGCCCCCGCAGGCTCGCCGCGACCTCGCACCCGATGAACCCCGCGCCGACGATCAGCGCCCGCCCGCCCGGGACGATCCCCGCGCGCAGGGCCCGGCTGTCGTCCAACGACCGCAGCACGTGCACTCCGGCGAGCCCGTCCGTGCCGGGCAGCGGCCTCGGCCGCAGTCCGGTGGCGATGATCAGCTCGTCGAAGCCGACGCTCTGCCCGTCGGACAGGGCGAGGGTGCGGGTCGCGGGGTCGAGCTCCCGCGCCCGCACGCCCAGCCGCAGCTCGATGCGCTGTTCGTCGAAGAACTCCCGGGGCCGCAGCGTGGTGTCGTCGGTGCCGCCCCGGACGACCTCCTTCGACAGCGGCGGCCGGTCGTAGGGCAGGTGCGGTTCGTCGCCGATCAGGACGAGCTCCCCGTCGAATTCGCCGCGACGCAGTTCCTCGGCGGCGCGCACCCCCGCCAGTCCGGCCCCGACCACGACGATCCGCTGTACTCCCGTCACACCCACCCGCTGCGCCCTCTCCTCCGGCAGTGACCCACGCCACCACAATCCGTGCAACTGTTTTACCAAATCCGGGGATTCCCGGACAGGGCGTCCTTCGCGCGAGCCGCGCACCCCGTACCCGCCGGGAGTTACTAGAGTCGGAAGGGACAGAACTTCATCCGGCAGGCCGACGAGGAGCCCCCATGACCAGCGACAGCGGCGCAGGCATCAGCCGCGTGCAGTTCGGCAGCGGAATCGCTCCGGGGCCGGTCGACACCCAGGGGCGCACCATCATCGCCGACGCGGTCGTGGCGAAGATCGCCGGAATCGCGACCCGCGAGATCAGCGGTGTCTACGACGTCGGCGCCGGCACCGCACGAGTGGTCGGGGCGCTGCGGGACCGCATCCCCGGCGCGCGGATCAACCACGGCCAGGGCGTCGCCGTGGAGGTCGGGGAGAAACAGGCCGCGATCGACATCGGCATCGTCGCCGAATACGGCGTGGCCCTGCACGAACTCGCGGTCGCGATCCGCCACAACGTGATCGCCGCCGTCGAACGGATGACCGGCCTCGAGGTCACCGAAGTCAACATCACCGTCTTCGACGTCGTGCTGTTCGACGAGGCCACGGGCGTCGCCGACGACCTGAAACCCCGCGTCCAGTGACCACTCCCGCCGAGCCCGCAGAACTGGCCGCGGCCGCCGCCCTCGAGGTGCCCGGCGTCGCCGACCTGCACGGCGGAGCCTTCGGCGAGGTCGCGACATATCTGCCGGGCCGGCGTGTCACCGGGATCCGCCTCGGTGCGGACACGTGCGCGGTCCACATCGTCGTCGAGTACCCGGCCGACCTGTACGCCGTCGCGGCCGCGGTCCGGGACCGGCTCGGGCCGCTGGTCGGCGTCCCCGTCGACGTGACCATCGAAGACCTGCGGATCCCGTCGCCCGACGGTGAGCACCCGACCAGTGAGGTGACCCCATGAACCACACCCCTGTCAGCAACACCGCCGTCGGACTCCTGGCGGGCCTGCTCCTCGCCCTCGCCGGCATCCTCGGCGGCTTCAGCGGTCTGCTGTTCGGCATCCTGCTCGGCGCCGTCGGCATGGTGATCGGCGCCCACCGGGACGGCCTCCTCGACCTGGGCGCCCTGCTGCGGAGCCGGGGCCGTGGCTGACTCCACGCCCACCGAGCCGGAGACCCTGCCGTCCCGGGCCGGCGCCGACGCCGTCGCCCCCGAGACGGTCGACCCCGTCGGGCACCGCGGACAGCTGGTGATCAAGGACCGCGCCGTCGAGCGGATCGCCGCGGCCGCCGCACTCCAGGTGCCCGGGGTGACCCGCCAGCGCGGCGGACTCAGCCTGTTCACCGGGCGGGACCTGCCCCGCGCCGACGTCACCACCGGCGGCGGCGCCGTCGCGGTCAACCTGTACATCGCGGCCGAATGGCCCTACGACGCCGCCGCCCTCACCCGGCGGGTGCACGACGCCGTCGACCGTCAACTCCACGAGCTGACCGGTCTGCCGGTGCACGAACTCAACGTCCTCGTCGCCGCGACGTCCGTCGCGGAGCCGGCCGAGCGCAACGAACCGTCGGTGCCGGTCGAGTACACCGAGGCCGACATCGTCGCCCGGACCGAGTACCGGGCTCCGGTCCCGGTCGTCGCGCCGTTGCCGCCCCTCGCCCACCCGGCCGCGGCGCCGGCGGCCGCGCTCATCGCCGTGGGGGCACTCGCGCTCGCGTTCGCCGCGGCCCGGGAACTGCTCATCGTCCGCGGCACGTACGCGGGCGCACCGTGGCTGCGCAACTCCTTCGAGTGGTTCGGCCGGCTGCACTGGCAGAGCTGGATCGCACCCGTCGCCGCGACCCTGGTCCTGCTGGGGGTCGTGCTCGTGGTGGTGGCCGTCAAGCCGCGTCGCCGCACGCACGTGCCGCTGCAGGTCTCCGGACCGGTCCCCACGGTGTGGATGCGCCGAACCGACCTGGCCCGGATGTGCAGCGCCCACGCGTCGACACTGCCCGGAGTGCACACGGCCCGCACCGTCGTCGATCGCCGTCGCGCGCTGGTCAGCATCGTGGGGTCGGGTGAGGAGTCGACCGCCGATCTGGTCGCCGCGGTCCGGGGCGCGGTGGCCCCGAACCTGGCACTGCTCGCCGAGCCGATCACGCTCGTGGTGCAGGTGCACCGACCGAGGACGGCACGATGAAGCTGCGCACCGTCCTGGTCAACCGCTTGCTCACGTTCGCCGTGGGCGCCGCGCTGCTCGGCGCCGGGGCGTTCGCCCTGGCCTGGGTCTGGCAGGTGCGTTTCGCCCGCGAATGGCTGGCCCGCCTGGACCGCCCCCGCATCATCGACGTCCCCGACCAGTCCTGGTGGGAGGGGGCGCTGTGGACCGCCGTGGCCGTGGGCGTGACGATCGGGATCGTGCTCCTGGCGGTCAACTTCTCCCGGCGCCGGACGTCGCGGGTGCAGCTGTACGACGAGGTCACCGAGGCCACTCTGGCCGTGGAACTCGGACCGGTGGCCGACGGTGTCGCCGGCGAACTGGCGGCCCTGCCCGGTGTGCGGGCCACCCGCAGCCGGGCCGTCGTCGAACGCCACTTGCCGACCCTGTCGATCACGGTGTACGCGGACCCGAACATCGACGTCGCCGACTTCACCGCCCGTGCCGAGGAAACCGCCGAGCGGGCCGCTCGCGCCCTGGGCGGGGCCCGGGTGGCGACGCAGGTCCTGCTGCACCTGGATCCGGCTCACCCCGAACCGGCCGCGTAGCCCGGTCGGTCGTCTCCCGGGCCGCCCACCGAGCCGAGCGAATGTGCCGCTCACCTCGTCGGACTCGGCGATACTTCCGCTCGATCCCGGAAACGCCGAACGGCGCCCACCCCGAGGGATGGACGCCGTCCGACGTCAGCGAGAACTAGCTCACTTGATGATCGCGTAGGCGGTGCCTACTTGATGATCGCGTAGGCGGTGCCTACTTGATGATCGCGTAGGCGGTGCCTACTTGATGATCGCGTAGGCGGTGCCTACTTGATGATCGCGTAGGCGGTGCCTACTTGATGATCGCGTAGGCGGTGCCTACTTGATGATCGCGTAGGCGGTGCCTACTTGATGATCGCGTAGGCGGTGCCTACTTGATGATCGCGTAGGCGGTGCCTACTTGATGATCGCGTAGGCGGTGCCTACTTGATGATCGCGTAGGCGGTGCCTACTTGATGATCGCGTAGGCGGTGCCTACTTGATGATCGCGTAGGCGGTGCCTACTTGATGATCGCGTAGGCGGTGCCTACTTGATGATCGCGTAGGCGGTGCCTACTTGATGATCTTCGTGACGCGACCGGCGCCGACGGTGCGGCCACCCTCGCGGATCGCGAAGCGCAGGCCCTCGTCCATGGCGACCGGCTGGATCAGGACGACCGACATCTCGGTGTTGTCGCCCGGCATGACCATCTCGGTGCCCTCGGGAAGGGTCACAACGCCCGTCACGTCCGTGGTACGGAAGTAGAACTGCGGACGGTAGTTGTTGAAGAACGGCGTGTGGCGGCCGCCCTCCTCCTTGTTGAGGATGTACGCCTGGCCCTCGAACTCCGTGTGCGGAGTGGTGGTGCCCGGCTTCACGACGACCTGGCCGCGCTCGACGTCCTCGCGCTTGATGCCGCGGACCAGCAGACCGACGTTGTCGCCGGCCTGGCCCTGGTCGAGCAGCTTGCGGAACATCTCGATGCCGGTGACCGTGGTCTTGGTCGAGGTCGGGCGGATACCGACGATCTCGACCTCCTCGTTCACGTTGATGACACCGCGCTCGATGCGGCCGGTGACGACCGTGCCACGACCGGTGATGGTGAAGACGTCCTCGACGGGCATGAGGAACGGCTTGTCGGTCTCACGGACCGGGTCCGGGATGGACTCGTCGACGGCGTCCATCAGGTCCTCGATGGACTTGACCCACTTCTCGTCGCCCTCGAGCGCCTTGAGCGCCGAGATCGGGATGACCGGGGCGTTCTCGTCGAACTCCTGGGCGGCCAGCAGCTCGCGGACCTCCATCTCGACGAGCTCGAGGATCTCCTCGTCGTCGACCATGTCGGCCTTGTTCAGGGCGACCAGGATGTAGGGCACACCGACCTGACGGGCGAGCAGCACGTGCTCGCGAGTCTGCGGCATCGGGCCGTCGGTGGCGGCCACGACCAGGATCGCGCCGTCCATCTGAGCCGCACCGGTGATCATGTTCTTGATGTAGTCGGCGTGACCCGGGGCGTCGACGTGCGCGTAGTGGCGCTTCTCGGTCTGGTACTCGACGTGGGAGATGTTGATCGTGATACCACGAGCCTTCTCCTCCGGAGCCTTGTCGATCTGGTCGAACGCGAAGCTCTCGTTCAGGTCCGGGTACTTGTCGGCGAGCACCTTGGTGATGGCAGCCGTGGTGGTGGTCTTGCCGTGGTCGACGTGACCGATGGTGCCGATGTTCACGTGCGGCTTGGTCCGCTCGAACTTCGCCTTCGCCACTTGAGGGTCCTCCTGGACTGTTGTTGCTTGCAGTATGCAGCAGTGCGGTTTTGTTACTTACTTGGTCGTGCAGCCGACCGGTTCTGCAACCGAGGTTACTCGCCGGTCGCCTTGGCGATGATTTCCTTCGAGACGTTCGACGGAACCTCAGCGTAGGAATCGAACACCATGGAGAAGTTCGCGCGACCCTGGGTCTTCGACCGCAGGTCCCCGATGTAACCGAACATCTCCGAGAGCGGAACCAGCGCCTTCACGACACGGGCACCACTGCGTTCCTCCATGGCCTGGATCTGGCCACGGCGGGAGTTGAGGTCGCCGATCACTTCACCCATGTAGTCCTCGGGGGTGGTGACCTCGACAGCCATGAGCGGCTCGAGGATGACCGGCGCAGCCTTGCGCGCAGCCTCCTTCAGGGCCTGCGAACCGGCGATCTTGAACGCCATTTCCGACGAGTCCACGTCGTGGTAGGCGCCGTCGAGCAGGGTGACCTTGACGTTCACCAGCGGATACCCGGCGAGCACGCCGTACTGCATGGCGTCCTGCGCGCCGGCGTCCACCGAGGGGATGTACTCGCGCGGCACGCGGCCACCGGTGACCTTGTTCTCGAACTCGTAGGTCGCGCCGTCCTCGCCCACGAACGGCTCGAGGGCGATGATGACCTTCGCGAACTGGCCGGAACCACCGGTCTGCTTCTTGTGCGTGAACTCGAGCTTCTCGACCCGCTTGGTGATGGTCTCGCGGTACGCCACCTGCGGCTTGCCGACGTTGGCCTCGACCTTGAACTCGCGACGCATCCGGTCGACGAGGATGTCGAGGTGGAGCTCGCCCATGCCGCCGATGACGGTCTGGCCGGTCTCCTCGTCCAGCTCGACGGAGAAGGTGGGATCCTCCTCGGCCAGCTTCTGGATCGCGGTGCCCAGCTTCTCCTGGTCGGACTTGGTCTTCGGCTCGATGGAGACCTGGATGACCGGATCCGGGAAGGTCATGGACTCGAGCACGATCGGGGCGTCCTGCGCGCACAGGGTGTCGCCGGTCGTGGTGTCCTTGAGGCCGATCATCGCGTAGATGTGGCCGGCCACCGCCTCGTCGACCGGGTTCTCCTTGTTGGCGTGCATCTGGAACAGCTTGCCGATGCGCTCCTTCTTGCCCTTGGTGGCGTTGAGCACCTGGGCGCCCGGCTCGATGCGACCGGAGTACACGCGCACGAAGGTCAGCTTGCCGAAGAACGGGTGCGCGGCGATCTTGAACGCCAGCGCGGAGAAGGGCTCGTCCTTGCTCGGCTTGCGGGTGAGGGCCTCCTCCTCGTCACCGAGCTTGTGGCCCTCGACCTCGCCGATGTCGAGCGGGTTCGGCAGGTAGTCGATGACCGCGTCGAGCATGGGCTGGATGCCCTTGTTCTTGAACGCGGACCCGCACAGCACCGGGTACAGCTCGGAGGCGACGGTCAGCTTCCGGATGGCGCCCTTGATCTCGGCGACGGTCAGTTCCTCGCCACCGAAGTACTTCTCCATGAGCTCTTCGTCGCTCTCGGCGACGGTCTCGAGCAGCTTCTCGCGGTACTCGGCGGCCTTGTCGGCCAGGTCCGCAGGGATCTCCTCGACGGTCGGCTCGGCACCGATCTCGACGGTGCCACGCCACGTGTAGGCCTTCATCTCGACCAGGTCGACGACGCCGTCGAACGCGTCCTCGGCACCGATCGGCAGCTGCAGCACGAGCGGCTTGGCGCCGAGACGGTCGATGATGGTCTGGACCGTGAAGTAGAAGTCCGCGCCCATCTTGTCCATCTTGTTGACGAAGCAGATGCGCGGAACGTCGTACTTGGCAGCCTGCCGCCAGACCTGCTCAGACTGCGGCTCGACGCCCTCCTTGCCGTCGAACACGGCGACCGCGCCGTCGAGGACGCGCAGCGACCGCTCGACCTCGACCGTGAAGTCGACGTGGCCGGGGGTGTCGATGATGTTGATCTGGTTCTTGTTCCAGAAGCAGGTCACCGCGGCGGAGGTGATGGTGATGCCGCGTTCCTTCTCCTGCTCCATCCAGTCGGTGGTCGACGCACCGTCGTGGGTCTCACCGATCTTGTAGTTCACACCGGTGTAGAAGAGGATGCGCTCGGTCGTCGTGGTCTTGCCGGCATCGATGTGCGCCATGATGCCGATGTTGCGGACCTTGTTCAGGTCGGTCAGCACTTCCTGTGCCACAGGTAACCCCGCTCGTAGCTCGTGTCGGTCCTAGGGTGCGGACCAGTGTTCTCGGATGTTCAGCCGGCCTTGAGGGACCGACACAGTTGTGCGAGCGGCCGGCCGGGAGGATGTCGGTAGCACCGGATCCTCCCGGCCGGCGGCGACTCACCAGCGGTAGTGCGCGAACGCCTTGTTGGCCTCGGCCATCTTGTGGGTGTCCTCGCGACGCTTCACGGACGCACCCAGGCCGTTGCTGGCGTCGAGGAGCTCGTTCGCGAGACGCTCGACCATCGTCTTCTCACGACGCTGACGCGAGAAGGTGACCAGCCACCGCAGCGCGAGGGTGGTCGACCGGCCGGGACGAACCTCGACCGGCACCTGGTAGGTGGCGCCACCGACACGGCGGCTGCGCACCTCGAGAGCGGGCTTGACGTTGTCCAGCGCGCGCTTGAGGGTGACGACCGGATCGGTGCCGGTCTTCTCGCGCGCCCGCTCGAGTGCCTCGTAGACGATGCGCTCGGCGGTGGACTTCTTGCCGTCCAGCAGGATCTTGTTGACCAGCTGGGTGACCAGCGGCGACCCGTAGACCGGGTCGGCGATCAGGGGACGCTTCGGAGCGGGACCCTTACGTGGCATCAGCCCTTCTCCTTCTTCGCGCCGTAGCGGCTGCGCGCCTGCTTGCGGTTCTTGACACCCTGGGTGTCGAGCGAACCGCGGATGATCTTGTAGCGGACACCGGGGAGGTCCTTCACACGACCACCGCGCACGAGCACCATCGAGTGCTCCTGCAGGTTGTGACCCTCACCCGGGATGTAGGCGGTGACCTCGACGGAGCTGGTCAGACGCACGCGGGCGACCTTCCGGAGCGCCGAGTTCGGCTTCTTCGGGGTGGTGGTGTACACGCGAGTGCACACGCCGCGACGCTGCGGGCTGCCCTTGAGGGCCGCGGTCTTGACCTTGGCGGCCTTGTCGCGGCGGCCCTTGCGGACCAGCTGATTGATGGTTGGCATCTACCGGCTTTCTCGTTGTCTGAAGACTGCTCGCACGAGCAACCTTGGCTGTTCTGAAATTAGGGATCCATCGGTTGGGGCAAGAGAGCTGCTGCCCCGCACCCACCCCTCGTGTGCACACGAGGTCGGGCGTGTCGCGTACCCCCACACAGGCAGCCGGGGGCTCGCTCCTGCGGAGATTCCACAGACCGCGCGCACGGCACTACCTCGCATAGGCACACAGATCGGCCCGGGCATGCCGGACACGACCCACAACGATACCCGGCGGCGCGGCGCAAGGTCAAAGCGAGCCACGGGGGTCCGCCGCCGCTCAACTGCTGAGGTCGAGGGTCAGTCGGGCCAGCGTGACGGCCGCCGCACACGGATCCGGGGACTGCGAGCCGGGGGCGTACTGCACCCACCAGCCGAAGATCCCCGTCGTGGACGCTCCCGCCGAGATCCCGCAGGACGCCGGGTCGTCGGGCGGGCGCATCAGCACCGCCCGCCGACCCTCCACGGTCGTGTTCTCCACCGTGTATCCCAGCCGTTGCGCCGTCCCCCGCTCGGTGTCCAGGGAACCGGTCTCGAACCAGTTGAAGGTGACCTTCGCCGAGCCCGCGGTGTCCCACCGGCAGATCGCCCCGAAGAAGCCTCGCTCGATCGCCTCCACGCCGACCGCCTCCGCGATCTGCTCGTCGGTGACGGCGTCGCACTCGGTGAGCAGGCGGGTGAACTCGGCGGAGGCACCACCCGATCCGGCCCCCTGCGGCACCGCCTGCCCCTCGATCGTGCTGCCGCACCCGGCGAGCGCCGCAACCAGGGCCAGCGCCACCGGCAGCGCCGCTGCCCGCTTCGTCCGCGTCACTCCTGTGCCCTTTCCGCGCTGAGCTCGGCCAGGTCGCGGGCCACCACGCACGCGTCCGCGGCCGGGGTGAAGGGTCCGTACGTCACGGACCAGTGCACGAAGTCACCGCCGAACTGCACGCCGATCTCGCACAGCACGGTCTGCCCGACGTCGTTCTGCGCCGAGCCCTGGAAGCCGGGTCTGCCGTCGATCTCCACGTCGATCGCGGGCCGGCCGATCAGATCGGAGCCGGCCCGTTCGCGGCCGATCGGACTGCCGCGGTACCAGGAGAACGTCACGCTCGGGCCGCCCGCCCCGACCAGCTCCCATTCGCACCCCACCGAGTTGCGGGTGACCTGTGCGAACGACCCCAGCCCGAAGGCCCGGGCCACCTCGTCGTCGGTGACCGACCCGCACGCACCGAAGAACGGGCCCGGCTCGGTCACCTGCGGCGTGGGCGCCGCGCCCGGCGCCGGGGTCTCGGCCGCATCCGAACCACATCCGGCGACGACGGCACCGGCGAGCCCGAGGACCGCGACCGTGGCCAGCTTGGGAGGCATGACACCAACCTAACCGGCCGGGTGCTGCGCCGCCGAACGCTGCCGGGCCGCGTCGAGCACCGTGTCGAGCTGCGCGGCCCAGTGCCGCACGATCTCGGCCCGACGCCGCGAGTCGTCGGTGAGGACGTCGGCGAGGCCGAGCCCGCGCGCGAGGTCGAGGGTCGCCTGCACCATGCGGTGCACCGTCGGGTCGACCTCGTCCACGCCGAGCTGCTCGACGGCGACCCGGTGGGCGACGCGGCCGAAGCGTTCCTCCAGGGGGACGATGCGGGCCCGCAGTTCCGGATCGGCCGCCGCGGCCGTCCACACCTGCAGCGCCGCCTTGAACAGGCTGCCGGTGTAGTAGTCGACGAGCCGGCGCACCACCGCCTCGGTGCGGGCCGCGCCGACGGGCATGTCGACGGGCTCGCGGCGGGCGAGGTCCATGCGGCTGTCGAACATGAACTCGAGCGCCGCGGTGATCAGGTCCTCCCGGGTCGGGAAGTGGTGCTGCGCGGCGCCGCGGGAGACTCCCGCCCGTTCGGCGACGACGCCCACGGTGGTCGCGCCCCATCCCAGCTCCGCGAGGCAGTCGATGCTCGCCTCGAGCAGCCGGCGGCGTGTGGCCCGGCTCCGATCCTGTTTGGGCTGGCGGGTCATCGCAGCGCACCCCCGGCGGCGGAATCCCCGGGTTCGTCGTCCACCAGGACCCGTTCCATCTGGCGGCGCCACACCGCCAGCTGGGGTTCGGTCAGCGGGTCGCGCGGGTCGATGGCGTACCCGAGGGCCGCCCCGCGCATCGCCTGATAGATCAGGTCGCGCACCTCGACGAACCGGGGGCGGTTGGCGATCTCCGGACCGAAGTTCGCGGTCGTCTGCTCCTTGATCATCCGGCCCAGGATTCGTTCGAGCGGCAGCAGCTCGGCCCGGAGTTCCTCGTGGCCGCGCGCGGCGAGCCACAGCTCCATCGAGGCCCAGAAGTACGGCTGCCGGAAGTTCCACCACATCCGATCGACCGCGACGGCGATACGTTCGACCGGGTCGGCGGGCCAGGGATGGTCGCCGTCGAGGCCCTGGACCCCCTGGGCGGCGAGGTGGTGCACGGCGGCGACGAGCAGGGCGTCCCGCGACGGGTAGTGGTGCAGCAGCCGTCCGCGGGACACGCCGGCAGCCTGCTGGATGCGCACCGTGGTGGCGTTGGAGTAGCCGTGCTCGACCAGCACGGCCACCGCCGCGTCGAGGATCCGCTTGCGGGTGGCGCGGCTGCGTTCCTGCTCGCCGCGACGGCGGGTGTCCGGGGACGGGCTGCTCATGGCGATCAGATTAGGCAGACCGGCGCGCCGGCTCGCGGAGGGTGACCGTCCACGTGAGGTGCCCGGGACGGGTGCCGCCGACGACCGCCCGCACGCGCGCGCCCGGCAGGTCTCGGGCACGTCCCGGCCGGGGCGGCGGACCGTTCCTCACGGACGGCTCCACGCCGGCGGCCGCTTCTGCAGGAACGCGGTCATCCCCTCGACCGCCTCCGGCGAGCCGAACAGCCGCGCCGACTGCTCCGCCAGCGCGTCGCCGTACCGATCGAAGTCGGCGAGCATCCGCATCGTGGTCAGCCGCTTGGATTCGCCCAGCCCCTGCGGGGAACACTCCCGCAGCTGGGCGAGGATCTCCGCCACCGCGGCCCGCGGATCGTCGGTCTCCACGGTGACCAGGCCGATCGCCGCCGCGACCTCCGGCCCGAACCGCTCCCCGGTGAGGAAGTAGCGGCTCGCGGCGCGGGAGGTGAGCCGCGGCAGCACCGTCAGCGAGATGATCGACGCGGCCAGGCCCAGCCGGGCCTCGGTCAGCGCGAACGTCGACCGGGGCCCGGCGACGGCGAGATCGCACGCGCCGACCAACCCCATGCCGCCGGCGCGCACGTGCCCGTCGATCCGCCCGATCACCGGTTTGGGCAGCTCCAGGATCGAACGCAGCACCGCCGTCATCTCCCGGGTCCGGGCGGCGGCCGCCGCGGCGACGCCGCCCTCCGCGGTGCTCGCCTCGCTCAGGTCGGCCCCGGCGCAGAAGGTGCCGCCCTCGTGGGTGAGCACGACGGCGCGGACCCCGTCGTCGGCGGCCGCGTCGGCAAGTCCCTGCCGGAGCTGCGCGACGAGCCTGGCGGAGATCGCGTTGCGGTTGTGCGGCGAGTCGAGAGTGAGGGTGGCGAATCCCTCGCTCACCTCGTACCGGACGAACGTCTCGGACACCGGCGCTCCCCTCAGTACGACCGGGGCAGACCCAGCGAGTGCTGGGACACGAAGTTGAGGATCATCTCCCGGCTCACCGGCGCCACCCGTGCGATGCGCGCCGCGCCGAGCATCGCGGCCAGCCCGTACTCCCGGGTGAGCCCGCCCCCGCCGTGGGTCTGGATCGCCTGGTCGAGCGACTTGATGCTGGCCTCGGCCGCGGCGTACTTGGCCATGTTCGCGGCCTCGGCAGCACCGAAGTCGTCGCCGCTGTCGTACAGCACCGCCGCCTTCTGCATCATCAGCTTCGCCAGCTCGAGCTCGATCTTGCACTGGGCGAGCGGGTGGGCGATGCCCTGGTGAGCCCCGATCGGCGACTTCCACACGGTGCGTTCGTTGGCGTACCGCACCGCGGCGTCCAGGGCGTAGCGGCCCATCCCGACGGCCATCGCCGCGCCGAGGATCCGCTCCGGATTCAGGCCCGCGAACAACTGCATCAGCGCCGCGTCCGGCTCCCCCACCAGCGCGTCCGCCGGCAGTCGCACGTCGTCGAGGAACAGGGTGAACTGATGGTCCGGCTCGACGATGTCCATCTCCATCGGCGTCTTGACGAAGTTCTCGGCATCGGTCGGGACGATGAACAGCGCCGGCCGCAGCTTCCCGCTCTTCGCGTCCTCGGTGCGGGCGACGACGAGCACCGCGTCGGCCTGGTCCACGCCGGAGATGTAGATCTTGCTGCCGTGGAGGATCCAGTCCTCGCCGTCGCGGCGCGCGACGGTGGTGATCTGGTGCGAATTGGACCCGGCATCGGGCTCGGTGATGCCGAACGCCATGATCTTCGAGCCGTCGGCGAGCCCGGGCAGCCAGCGCTGCTTCTGCTCGTCGGTGCCGAACTTGGCGATGATGGTGCCGCAGATGGCGGGCGAGACGACCACCAGCAGCAGCCCGCAGCCCTGCGCGGCGAGTTCCTCCTGCACCAGGGCGAGTTCGTAGATGCCGGCCCCGCCGCCGCCGAATTCCTCCGGCAGGTTCACGCCCAGGAATCCGAGCCCGGCGGCCTCCCGCCACAGCTCGGTCAGCGGTTCGCCCTTGCGGGCCTTCGGCAGCACGTAGTCGGTGTAGTTGTAGCGCTTGGCCAGGCCCGCGACCGCAGCCCGCAGCTGCTTCTGCTCGTCGGTTTCGATGACGCTCATCACTTCTCCTGGGTGTCGGTGGACTCGGTGGGGGTGACGACGGCCAGCACGGCGCCCAGTTCGACCTGGGTGCCGACGGCCACGGGCAGTTCGGTGAGCACGCCCGCGGCGGGGGCCTTGACGATGTGTTCCATCTTCATCGCCTCGAGCCACAGGACCGGTTGCCCCGCGTCGACCGCGTCGCCGACCGTTGCCCCGATCCGGATCACCGACCCGGGCATCGGCGCGAGCAGCGACCCCGCGGCGACATGGGCCGAGGGTTCGACGAACCGCGGGATCGCTCGCAACCGCACCGGACCGAGCGAGGAGTCCACGTGCACCGTGTCGCCGTAGCGCGCGACGTGGAACTGCCGCTGCGCGCCGTCGATCGCGAGCACCACCCGGCGCTCGGTGTGTGCGACGAGGACGATGCCCGGATGGCCGTCGGCGACCAGGCCGTGCCGGGTGAGCCGGTACCGCACCTCGTGTTCACCGTGGTCGCCGTCGTACCGCTTGACCTGTGGCTGCGACGGCAGGTTGCGCCAGCCGCTCGGCAGGCCGCGGCCGCCCGTCGCCGTCGCACGACGAGCGGCGGCGTCGGCCAGGGCCGCGGCGAGCGCGGACAGCGACTCGGCGGCGGCGTCGGCGAGCGGCGCGGCGAGCGTGGCGAGCCCGTGTGTGTCGAAGAAGGCGGTGTCGGTGTTGCCGGCCAGGAACTCGGGATGCCGGAGCACGTTCACGAGCAGGTCCCGGTTGGTGCGCAGGCCGTGCACCTCGGCACGGGTGAGCGACGTCGCGAGCATGCGGGCCGCGCGGTCCCGGGTCGGGGCGTAGGCGATCACCTTGGCGAGCATCGGGTCGTAGTGCACGCCCACCACCGAGCCGTCCTCGACGCCGGCGTCCAGACGCAGCCCGGGCCCGGGCAGGACCTCGAACTCGGGGACGCGACCGGGCAGGGCGAGGCGGTGCACCGTGCCGGACTGCGGCCGCCAGTCCTCGGCGGGGTCCTCCGCGTAGAGCCGCACCTCGATCGAATGTCCGCTCGCCGGAGGGGGTTCGGGATCGAGACGGCCGCCGGCAGCGATCTGGAGCTGCAGGTCGACGAGGTCGAGCCCGGTGGTGCACTCGGTGACCGGGTGCTCGACCTGCAGCCGGGTGTTCATCTCGAGGAAGAAGAACTCACCTCCGGCAGTGACATTTCCCGTCGCTTCGCTCGCCCCGG
>NZ_AJFC01000007.1:0-8068 GCF_000256505.1 Rhodococcus sp. P14
TCGCGAGGAACTCGACCGTCCCGGCGCCCTCGTAGTCGATGGCGTGCGCGGCGCGCCGGGCCGCCTCGAACAGCCGCTCCCGCATGCCGGGGGTGGCGTCGACGAGCGGCGACGGGGCCTCCTCGACCACCTTCTGATGCCGCCGCTGGATCGAGCATTCGCGCTCCCCCACCGCCCACACGGTCCCGTGCCGGTCCGCGAGGACCTGCACTTCGATGTGCCGCCCCGTTTCGAGGTAGCGCTCGCAGAACACCGTCGGGTCGCCGAATGCGGACTGTGCCTCACGTCGGGCCGCGGCGAGCTGGTCGGACAGTTCGGCCAGGTCGCGGACGACCCGCATGCCGCGGCCGCCGCCCCCGGCGGAGGCCTTGATCAGCACGGGCAGGTCGGCCTCGGTCACCGCGGCCGGGTCCAGCTCGGCCAGCACCGGCACGCCGGCGTCGGCCATGATCTTCTTGGCCTCGACCTTCGAACCCATCCGGGCGATGGAGTCCGGGTCCGGCCCGATCCAGGTCAGTCCCGCGTCGAGGACCGCCCTCGCGAATTCGGCGTTCTCCGAGAGAAACCCGTACCCCGGGTGGATCGCGTCGGCCCCCGCCGTGCGGGCAGCCGCGATGATCGCCTCGCCGCGGAGGTACGTGTCGGCGGGGGCAGTGCCGGGCAGGTGCACCGCGACGTCGGCCTCGGTGACGTGCGGGCTGTCGGCGTCCGCGTCGGAGAACACGGCGACGGTGCCGAGGCCGGCCCGCCGGCAGGAGGCGAACACCCGGCGGGCGATCTCGCCGCGATTGGCGACGAGCACGGTGGTGACGGTGTCGGAACGGTTCACTGCTGCCTCACATCCGGAAGACACCGAAGCTGTCGGTGCCCTCGATCGGCGCGTTGGCGATGGCCGACAGGCACATCCCCACCACGGTGCGGGTGTCGCGCGGGTCGATGACCCCGTCGTCGTAGAGCCGGCCGGACAGGAACATCGGCAGCGACTCCGCCTCGATCTGGTTCTCGATCGCCGCGCGCATCGCCTCGTCGGCGGCCTCGTCGAACGCCTGACCGCGCGCCTCGGCAGCGGCCCGTCCGACGATGGAGATGACGCCCGCGAGCTGTGCGCCGCCCATCACCGCGGACTTGGCGCTGGGCCAGGCGAACAGGAACCGCGGGTCGAAGGCGCGGCCGCACATCCCGTAGTGGCCGGCCCCGTAGGAGGCGCCGAGCAGGATCGAGATGTGCGGCACCGTCGAATTGGAGACGGCGTTGATCATCATCGAACCGTGCTTGATCATGCCGCGTTCCTCGTACTCGCGGCCGACCATGTAGCCGGTGGTGTTGTGCAGGAACAGCAGTGGCGTGTTCGCACGGTTGGCGAGCTGGATGAACTGGGTGGCCTTCTGGGATTCCTCGCTGAACAGCACGCCGCGGGCGTTGGCGAGGATTCCCACCGGGTAGCCGTGCAGACGGGCCCAGCCGGTGACGAGCGACGACCCGTACAGCGGCTTGAACTCGTCGAAGTCGGAGTCGTCGACGATGCGGGCGATCACCTCGCGCGGGTCGAACGGCACCTTGAGGTCGGCGGGCACGATGCCGAGCAGTTCCTCGGGATCGTGGCGGGGCTCGCGTACCTCCGGGTGGGGTTCGGGGCCCTGCTTGCGCCAGTTCAGACGACGGACGATGCCCCGGCCGATCCGGATCGCGTCGGGTTCGTCGACCGCGTAGTAGTCGGCCAGGCCGGAGGTGCGGGCGTGCATTTCCGCGCCGCCGAGGGATTCGTCGTCGGATTCCTCGCCCGTGGCCATCTTCACCAGGGGCGGCCCGGCGAGGAACACCTTCGACCGCTTCTCGATCATCACCACGTGGTCCGACATGCCCGGGATGTAGGCGCCACCCGCGGTGGAATTGCCGAACACCAGGGCAATGGTCGGGATCCCGGCGGCGGACAGCTGTGTCAGGTCGCGGAACATGCGCCCGCCGGGGATGAACACCTCCTTCTGGGTGGGGAGGTCGGCGCCGCCCGACTCGACGAGGGAGATGACCGGCAGCCGGTTCTGCATCGCGATGTCGTTGGCGCGGAATCCCTTTCGCAGCGTCCACGGGTTGCTCGTGCCGCCGCGGACGGTGGGGTCGTTGGCGACGATCAGGCATTCGACGCCCTCGACGACGCCGATTCCGGTGACGGTGCTGCCGCCGACCGGGAACTCGGTGCCCCAGGCGGCGAGCGGGGACAGCTCGAGGAACGGCGAATCGGGGTCGAGGAGCAGTTCGATCCGTTCGCGTGGCAGCAGCTTGCCGCGTTCGTGGTGCCGTCGGACGTACTTCTCCCCGCCGCCGGCGAGGGCCTTGGCGTGTTCGGCTTCGAGCTCTGCCAGCTGGGCGGCCATCGCCTCGGCCGCGGCGGCGTACTCCGCCGAGGACGGGTCGACGGTCGTCTGCAGGATGCTCACGCGGTGTACCCCAATCGTTTCGCGGCAAGTTCGGTGAGGATCTCGGTGGTGCCGCCGCCGATGCCGAGGATGCGCATGTCGCGGTACTGTCGTTCGACCTCGGACTCGGCCATGTAGCCGAGGCCGCCGAAGAGCTGCACGGCCTGGTGTGCGACCCACTCCCCGGCCTCGACGGCGGTGTTCTTGGCGAAGCACACCTCGGCGACGAGGTCGCCGTCACCGACGAGGGATCGCTCGACGACCCGCCGGCCGTACACCCGCGCGACGTCGATGCGCCGTGCCATCTCGGCGAGGGTGCGCTGTACCGACTGCCGGGAGATCAGGGGCCGGCCGAACGTCTCGCGGTCCCGGCACCAGGACACGGTCAGATCCAGGCACCGCTGCGCGCTCGAGTAGGCCTGGGCGGCGAGGGCGATCCGCTCGGCGACGAACGCCTGCGCGATCTGCGCGAAGCCGCTGTTCTCGGCTCCGACGAGATTCGAGACCGGCACGCGCACACCGGCGAACGACAGTTCCGCAGTGTCGGAGGCACGCCAGCCCATCTTGTCCAGCTTGCGCGAGACGGTGAAACCCGGTGTGCCCTTTTCGATCACGAGCAGCGAGACACCGGCGGCACCGGGGCCGCCGGTGCGCACAGCGGTGACGACGAAATCGGCGCGGCAGCCGGAGGTGATGTAGGTCTTGGCGCCGTCGACGATGTAGTGATCGCCGTCGCGGACGGCGGTGGTGGTCAGGTGCCCGACGTCGGAGCCGCCGCCGGGTTCGGTGATCGCGAGGGAGCCGACGAGCTCGCCCGCGAGGGTCGGGGCAACCCACTTGCCGATCTGCGCTTCGTCGCCGGCGGCGACGAGGTGTGGCAGGGCGATGCCGCAGGTGAACAGGGAGGCGAAGGCGCCGCCGGAGGCGCCGGCCTCGTGGAAGGCCTCGCACACAGTGAGGGTGTCCGCCGCGTCGCCCCCGGAACCGCCGACGGCCTCGGGGAATCCGGCGCCGAGCAGCCCGAGAGCGGCGGCCTTCTTGTGCAGTTCGCGGGGCAGTTCACCGTCGCGCTCCCACGCGGCGAGATGCGGCAGGATCTCGCGCCGGACGAAGGAGTGGACCGTCGAGCGCAGCTCGCGGCGTTCGGGGGTGTCCCAGATGCTCACTCGGTGTACTTCCTCTCGGGGTTCGCTGTCCCGCCGCCCTCCAGGAGGACCTCGGGGATGTAGAGGTATCGGCTGCGCAGCCACTCGCCGAGACCCTTCGCCTGCGGGTCGAAGCGGGCCTGCGAGGCGACGCCGCGGCCGAGGATGCCCTCGATCACGAAGTTCACCGCCCGCAGGTTCGGCAGCACGTGACGTGTCACGGTCAGGTTCTTCGATTCGGGCAGGAGGGTTTTCAACGTGTCGACGGTGAGGGTGTGCACCAGCCACCGCCACTGGTCGTCGGTGCGCACCCACACCCCCACGTTCGCGTCGCCGCCCTTGTCGCCGCTGCGGGCGCCGGCGACGAGTCCGAGCGGTGCGTGTCGTGCGGGCCCGGGCGGTAGCGGCTCGGGGAGCTCGGGTTCGCCGACGGGTTCGAGTGCACGCGTCGGGGTGACGCACGGAATCGGGACCCGGTTGCCGTCGGGCAGCACCGCGGTGTGCGGCACCTCGGCGGCGCCGACGTAGCCGGGGGTGAACACCGCGTACGGTTGTCCGTTGCCGGGCGGGGCGGTCAGCGCGAAGCCCGGGTAGCTGGCCAGCGCGTACTCGACGGCGACCGACGAGAAGGCGCGGCCGACGACCTTCGGGTCGCGGTCGCGGACGGTGCAGCGCAGCAGGGCGCTGGCCGCCTCCTCGGTGTCGGCGTCCGGATGGTCGGTGCGGGCGAGTGTCCATTCGAGCTCGGCGGGCCGGGTGGTCAGGCTCGCCTCCACCTGCCGCCGCACCAGGGCGGCCTTGGCCTCGATGTCCAGACCGGTGAGGACGAACACCGCTTCGTTCCGGAAGCCGGCGAGGGCGTTGAGGGAGACCTTGAGCGTGGGTGGCGGCGCCTCACCGCGGACGCCGCTGATGCGGACCCGGTCCGGGCCGTCCGGGGTGAGCCGGACGGTGTCGAGGCGGGTGGTGACGTCGGGGCCGGCGTAGCGGCCCCCGGTCACCTCGTACAGCAGCTGGGCGGTCACGGTGCCGACGGTGACGGCGCCGCCGGTGCCCGGGTGCTTGGTGATCGTGGAACTTCCGTCGGCCTCGATCTCGGCGATCGGGAAGCCCGGCCGGTCGAGATCGGCGATCTCGGTGAAGAAGGCGTAGTTGCCGCCGGTGGCCTGGGCGCCGCACTCGATCACGTGCCCGGCTGCCACCGCGCCCGCGAGAGCGTCGAAATCATCCCGGGCCCAACCGAAGTGGGCTGCCGCGGGACCGACGATCACCGACGCGTCGGTGACCCGGCCGGTGACGACGAGGTCGGCGCCGGCGGTCAGGCATTCGGCGATGCCCCAGGCGCCGAGGTAGGCGTTGGCGGTCAGGGGCGGCGGATCGGCGGCCAGCCCGAGTTCGGCGGCCCGGGCGATGAGATCGTCGCCCTCGACGTGGGCGACGGCGACGTCGAGTCCGAGCCGGCCGGCGAGGTCGCGCACGGCCGTCGCCAGCCCGGCGGGGTTGAGTCCCCCCGCATTGGCGACGATCTTCACGCCCTTGTCGACGGCGAGCCCGAGACAGTCCTCGAGTTGCCGCAGGAACGTCTTGGCGTAGCCGAGTTCCGGGTCCTTCATCCGATCCCGGCCGAGGATGAGCATGGTCAGCTCGGCGAGATAGTCGCCGGTCAGGTAGTCGAGTTCGCCGCCCTCGAGCATCTCCCGCATAGCTGCGAGCCGGTCGCCGTAGAAGCCGGAACAGTTCCCGATGCGCACCGCACGGCCCGCCGGCTGCGCGTTCACGCGGTCGCTCCGTCCGGGGTGCGCCCGGCGCCGGGCGGACCGGCGAACGCCTGCGCGAGCTCGAGCCATGCATCCGCGTCCGGTCCGGTGGCGACGAGGTCGGTGTCGGTGCGGTGGACCCGCTGGGTCACCAGGCGGCAGAAGTCGACGGCGGATCCGGTGACGGTCTGGGCGGCGCTCTCGGGACCCCACGTCCACTCCCGCCCGTCGGGAGCGGTGAGGCAGACGCGGAACGGCTCGGCCGGCGGGGTGCGCCCGTGCACGGTGAACGCGAAGTCGCGGGTGCGGACACCGAGATGGGCAATGTGGCGCAGCCGGTGGGTGGGGGTCCGGGGGACGCCCAGCGCGTCGGCCACGTCGGCGCCGTGCGCCCAGGTCTCCATCAGCCGCGCCGTGGCCATCGAAGCCGCGCTCATGGGCGGGCCGTACCAGACGATCCTGGTCCCGGCCGGAACGGCCGCGAGGGCGTCGGCGAGGGCGCGTCGCGCCGCGCGCCAGTCGGCGAGCAGTTCGGCCGGCGGCCGGCGGGCCTGCTCCCGCGCCCCGTCGTCGACGAAGCGGTCCGGGTCGGTGATCTCGCCGAGCCCGGCGACGAACGCCTCCGGGTCTTCGACGGCGGTGAGGGCGGCCCGATCGGTCCACAGCAGATGCCCGACCTGGTGGGCGATGGTCCAGCCCTCGGCGGGCGTCATAGTCGCCCAGCGCTCGTCCGGGAGGTCGGCGACGAGGGCATCGAGGTCCTCGCCCTCGGCACGCAGATCGTCGAGAAGCGGTTGCAGCTCCGTCATGCGACCAGAGTCACACTCGCGGCACGGAAAAGCAAGCTCTCGTGATTGTTTTATTGCGCGGCGTCGCCGCTGCTGCCGATCGTGCTGCCGTGCGGCAACATTCGTCACACGCGGGACGACGGATCCCGGGACTTCCGGAGGACGCATGAGCAGCACGGCACGGGCGCCACGAGGCGGCAGCCGGACCGTGCCCGTCGCGGCCGTGCTCGGCTCGGTGCTCTCCCTGCAGTTCGGTGCGGCCTTCGCCAGCACCCTGTTCGACGACGTCGGCGCCCTCGGCACGGTCACGCTGCGGCTGACGCTCGCCGCGGTGATCCTGTGGGCGGCGGTACGGCCGTCGGTGCGGCACTGGGGCCGGGCGCAGTGGCGCGGCGCGGCCGCCCTCGGGGTGAGCCTGGCCGCGATGAACGGCTTCTTCTACGTGGCGATCGCCCGGCTCCCGCTCGCGGCAGCGGTCACGATCGAGTTCCTCGGACCGCTCACCCTCGCCGCGGTGCTCTCCCGCCGCCCGCGGGACGCGCTGTGGGTGGCCCTCGCGCTGGCCGGGGTGGCCCTCCTCGGGGCGCGCGGCCTCGGTGGGGACGGCGACGCGCTCGACCCGGCCGGGGTCGGATTCGCGCTGCTCGCCGCGGCCGGCTGGGCCTGGTACATCGTCGCGGGCTCGCACGTGGCCGCCACCGTCTCCGGCGCGGCGGGCCTGACCGTCGCCACCACCGTCGCGGCGGTGCTCGTCCTGCCCTTCGGTCTCGGAACCGCCGGCGCCGGCCTGGCCGATCCTGCGATTCTCGGCGCCGGGGCGGTGGTGGCCCTGCTGTCCTCCGTGATCCCCTACAGCCTGGAGATGCGGGCGCTGCGCGATCTGCCGAGAAACGTGTTCGCGATCCTCATCGCCCTCGAACCGGCGGCGGCGGCACTGGCGGGTGCGCTGGTGCTCGGCCAATGGGTCCAGCCCGCCGCGGCGGCAGGCATCGCGCTGGTGATCGTCGCCGGAGTCGGCGCCCTGCACGGCAGCAGCGAACCGCGCTGACCCGGCACCGCGGCGGCGAACCGCGCTAACGGTCCACGTCGCCGGGCGCGGCCTCCGACCGGCCGTCCGGCTCGGCGCGTTCGTCCACCGCCGGCTCGGCGCGTTCGTCTCGAGCGCGGTACGACGCGAGCAGCCGCCGTTCGGCGTCGCGTTTCGGGAATGCGAAGAACACCAGGACGGCTCCGGCGGCGACGACGAGAAGGGCGGCGGCATATGCCTTCGTGTCCCCGGCGAGGAATGCCGCGCGCGCCGCGGCCATGATGGCGTCGGCGTACTGCGGGTACCGCTCCGCGAGATCGGCGGCACTCGCGAACGACTTGGTCAGCGCAGCCTGGGTCTGGTCGCTGATCTCGTCCGCGTCCGGCGACGATGCGACGGCCGCCGAGATCGACGCCACGTACCCGGCGGTGAGCAACGCCCCGAGGACCGACTGCATCACGGCCCCGCCCAGGTCCCGCTGCAGGTCGGCCGTCGCGGACGCCATCCCGGCGCGGGTCACCGGCACCGAGCCGGTGAGCGAGCGCGAGGCGGGCGTGCCGGCGAAACCCACCCCGGCCCCGACGAAGGCGTACGCGAGGGCGATCTGCCAGTAGCTGGAGGTCTCGTCCCACATCGTCAGTGCGACGGTGAGCCCGAGGAGGATGAACGCGTAGCCGAGCAGCAATGTGGTGCGGGCACCCCGGCTCTCGACCAGGCGGGCCGAGTACGGAGCCACGACGAGCATGCACGCGGCGGCGGGGAGGATCGTCGACCCGGCGGCGAGCGTGGAGTAACCGAGCACGTTCTGCAGAAACTGCTGCCCGACGAACATCGCGCCCATCAGGGTTCCGAACACGATGATGCCTGCCACCGCAGCCACCCAGAACGTCGGCCGCGCGGCCACCTTCAGGTCGAACAGCGGCTCCGGGCCCCCCCC
>NZ_AJFC01000008.1:0-3489 GCF_000256505.1 Rhodococcus sp. P14
CACCGCGCCCGCGACGGCGGTGACGGCCGCGCAGACCAGGGCTGCCGTGGCGCGGCCGCTCTCGGGTGCGAGGTTGACCGTCATCACGAGCGCCGCCACGAACAGCACCGACAGGACTCCGCCGACATGGTCGACGGGACCGGTGGTCTCGTTGACGTGCGCGGGGATCAGCACTGCGGCCGCCACGAGGGCGAGGGCGGCGAGCGGCAGGGTGATCAGGAAGGCCGAGCCCCAGTAGAAGTACTCGAGGAGCAGACCGGACAACAGCGGTCCGAGCGCGGCGACCGCCCCGCCGGTCGCCGACCACAACGCGATCGCGCGGGTCCGTGAGGCTCCCGACCACAACGCGGTGATCAGCGCCAGAGTGGTGGGATATGCCAGTCCCGCGGCGAGACCGCCGGCCAGCCGGGCCGCGAACAGCACCTCGATGTTCGGCGCGAAGGCCGCCAGCAGACACGTGGGTATCGACAGGGCGACACCGAGCACGAGCAACTGCTTGCGGCCGTAGCGGTCCCCGAGCGCCCCCAGGTACAGCACCGACGCGGCCAGACCCAGCGAATACCCGACGGCGACCAGGTTCAACTCCGTCTGGCTCGCGTCGAATGCCCGGCCGATCGCGGGCAGTGCGATGTTGGCCACCGAGAGATTGAGGTTGGCGACGGTGGCGACCAGGATCAGCGTCGCGAGGACCGAGCCCGCTCGCTGCGGGCGACGGTCGACCTCGGCGACCGTCACCGCGACGTCCCGTGGTGCCGCGATGCGTCCATGTCCCACTCCCGATGGCAGTGTCCTCGACGATCATGATGACGCACCGGAACGCTGATCCGGGCCGATCGGGGCGATCGGCACGCGATCAGGCGCCGCGGACGATCATCCGCACCAGGTCCCCGGCCGGGCCGGCGAGCTTGCGAGGGGGGCGCCACACCGCGCGCAGGGTGCGGGCCAGATCGAGGCCCTCGACGTCGACGGCCCGCAGTTCCCCGGGCGCGAGGTGGTCGGCCACGGCCAAGGTGCTGAGCACGGCCGGACCGACACCCCCGAGCGCCGCGGTGCGTACCGCGGCGCCGCTGCCGAGCTCGAGCAGAGGTGCCGGCCGATCGAACTCGCGCAGGGCGAGGTCGAGCGTGTGCCGCGTCCCCGACCCCTCCTCACGCACGACGAGCGGCGTCGCCGCGAGTTCGGCGACGGTGAGCGGTCGCCGGCGGCGCGCCCACGGATGAGCCGGCGTGACGACCACCACCAGCCGGTCCTGCGCCACCGGGGTGCTGTGCAGTCCCGGTGGAACGGCGGGGGCTTCGACGAATCCGACGTGGCAGCGGGCTGCCGCGACGGCGTCGCACACCTGCCGCGAGTTGTGGACCTGCAACTGGATGTGCACGTCGTCGTGGAGACCGCGGAAGCGGCCCAGCCAGCGCGGGATGAGGTGTTCGGCGACGGTCATGCTGGCCGCCACGGTCAGTTCGGCCTGCCGGTCGGTGCGCAACGCCGCCGCGGCGTCGAGCAGTCGACGGGCGTCGGTGAGGGTCTGCCGCGCCCAGTGCGCGACCACGGTGCCCTCCGGGGTGAGCGCCGACCCGGCGCGCCCCCGGCGCACGAGCACGGCCCCGAGCTGCTTCTCGAGGCGGCGCACCGCACGGCTGGCATTGGGTTGCGCGACACCGGCCGCGCGAGCAGCCGCGCCGAGCCCGCCGTGATCGTCGATGCCGACGAGCAGTTCGAGGGCGGCGAGGTCGGGCCAACGGACCGTCGGCGACGGAGGTGGCTGCGTCATGCGCGAATGATATGGCCCTTCCCGACAGGGTGGGGCAGACTGCAGGCCGTGGAACTTCGCGGAGTGGACGACGCGGCGGCCGTGCTCGCCGCGCAACCGTTCAGCGTCCTGGTCGGTGCCCGGGTCGTCGGGTACGAGCCGGGACGCGCGGTGCTCGAGGTCCCTTTGCGTCCGGAATTGCTGCAGCAGTTCGGGTTCGTACACGGTGGAGTGCTGGCCTATGCGGCGGACAATTCCCTGACCTTCGCAGCGGGAACCGTGCTCGGATCGTCCATCGTGACCACCGGGTTCACCATCGACTACCTGCGCCCGGGTCGCGGCACGCTGCTGCGAGCCGAGGCGACGGTCGTCGACTCGAGCCGGCGACAGGCGCTGTGCCGGTGCGAGATCGTCGCCGTGACCGAGGACGGTACCGAGACCAGGGTGGCCGCGGCGCAGGGCGGCGCCCGGGTGATCGACCTCGACCGGCGTTCGGGGCAGGGGGCCGGTTCGTAGGGGCCGCGGTGGCCCGGACGGGTCTGGTCCGGTTCCAAGGAGCCGAACCGGCCGGAGCCTCGGCCTGGGCGGCGCTCACACCTTCGACGTGACGATGAGCGCGGTGGCGGCGAGCGCCAGGACGACGACCGTGACGGTCAGGACGATGTTGCGCCACCAGTGATGCTTCGCCCGTCCCTCGATGAAGCGGCTCACCCGGGCCCGGTGCTCGCGTCCGCTCGTCACGAGCAGCACGAGCGCCGGCAGCAGGCACAGCAGGCCGATCGCCACCACCACGGGTGCCGGGCCGGGCGCCAGGCGCAGGAACAGCAGGACCACCGCTCCCAGGCCGGTCGCCGTGCGCAGCCACGCGAGAGTGGTGCGCTCCGGCTGCAACCCGGGGTCGTCGTGTCTCATCGCCGACCCGGCTCGCGTCGTGGACCCGGTGGCACGGTCACAGGAGGAGCGCCGCGGCGAGGGCCAGAGCCCCGACCGCCAGCATCGCGGCGAGCAGGAAGGCGATCCGCGGCGGCGGCAGGGGGCGTGCGGTGCGCATCGCGGCCTCGATCTGCAGCCAGCGCCGCAGTGCGGCGACCACGAGGACCGCGGAGAAGACCAGCAGGGCGCACGCCAGCGTGGTGCGCACCACCGGTCCCACGACGTCGCCGGCGAAGGTCTCGAGCGCGACGGCCGCCGCGATCACGCCGAGCGCGGTGCGGATCCACGCGAGGAACGTGCGCTCGTTGGCGAGGGTGAAGCGGGCGTCGGGTTCGTCGCCGTCACGCAACGCCCGCGGCCGCCAGTCGCGCAGAGGTCCGATCACGCAGTCGACCCTATCCCGGTGCCGCCCCGGACGGTCCGGCGGCGGGGCGGCGGAACCGATTACGCGAGTGTGATCTCGCCGTTGTCGACGGTGACGGCCCTGCTCTCGAGGGGACGTGCGGCGGGACCGTTCGCGACGGTGCCGTCGAGGTTGAACCGGCTGCCGTGGCAGGGACAGTTGATCGTGCCGTCCTGCACGGCCGCGACCGTGCAGCCCTGATGGGTGCAGATCGCGCTGAACGCGAGCACCTCGCCCGCGGCCGGCTGGGTCACCACGACCTTCTGATCGGGGAAGACCTGTCCCCCGCCGACGGGGATGTCGGCGACGGCCGCGAGGGGTTGTCCTGCAGCCGCGCCGGCCGGGGCCCCGGTGCCGGCGTCCTCCGCCGCGGAGGTCTGCCCGGAGGCCGGCTCCGCGCCGG
>NZ_AJFC01000009.1:0-39340 GCF_000256505.1 Rhodococcus sp. P14
CGGCCACCCCGGCACCGAGCAGCACCGAACGGCGGCTGACGGGAAACTGCTCGAGATCCATTTTCCGGCTCCGATCGTGGGAGGGACACAGTGGGTCGGTGCGTCAGAACGTGATGCCCGTCGTGCGGAAGAAGTACAGCGCCGAGGTCGTCCACACGACCACGATCGCCGTGAACAGGACACCGCCGGCCACCGGAACCGCCCATCCCGGCAGGCCCCGCCGACTGAGCAGCAGCATCTTGGTGACGAACGCCCCGTAGAGGAGGCATCCCGCCAGCGAGTGCCACAGCACCCGCGGCTCGCCGGTGCGAAAACCGAGCGCATACAGGCAGTGCACGGCGACGGGGACGGTCGCCAGCACAGCGAGGCGGCCCGACCATACATGCAGGGTCCCGATCCAGCTCGGCGTGCGCAGTCCCGGCAACCGGCCGTACATCCCGGCCGCCGAGACGAGTTGCACCAGTGCCAGCACGCCGGCGAGGGTCGCCAGCCAGGTCTTGACCGCGGTCGGGCTGGAGAACCCGGCGACGTTGATCGAGAAGAAGGCCGGCTCGTGCACACGGCCGTAGACACCGAGCCCCACCGCGACGAGGGCACCCACCAGGAATGCGACGATCACGGGGGCCGTTCGCGGCGGCGCGGCGGGATGGACCTGCGGTGTGCTCATCCGTCCTCCTCTCGGTGTCACCGCGCGGTGGCACGTCAGAATGTGTCGCTGCCGGACACCGGGTCCGCGGTTACGGTCTCCCCGTCGACGACCGCCGTCCCGTCGGGTGCGAGGGCCGGGGCAGGTGTGGTGCCGCCGTCGCCGCCGCGGAGCACGCCCGTGACGGTTCCGTCCTGCGTGACGATCCAGCTCGCCCGGACATCGCCGACGTTCGCGAGGTAGAGGCCGGCGGGCGGTTCGGCCGGCGCGGCGTCGAAGGTCCAGCTGCGGTCGCCGAGCCACAGGGTGCCGCGCACCGTCGCGCCGTCGAACTCGCCGTCGAGACGGGCTCCTTCCCGGCCCTCGAGCTCGAGCCGGCCGGCCTCTGCGTCGCCGGCCAGCCACGACTCGACCGCGCTGCCGTCGCACGCGTACGCGACGGCGTCCTTGCCCTCGACGGCGATCGCGAGCGTGAGAGTCCCGGTCGCGACGGGGATCTGTCCGACGTAGGTGGCCTGCGCGGGGAACTCCACCGCAGCCGAGGTCGCCGTCGTCGTGGGGTCCGGCGCCGCCGTCGCGGCAGGACCCGGGGCCGGCGTCGCGCCGTCGTCCTCCTTGGAGACATTCACCGCGAGCAGCACGGCGGCGAGGACCACCACCGCCGCCAACGTGATCAACGGCCCCCTGCGCACCATGGGGTCCCCTTGCCGGTCAGCACTTCAGGGATGATGTCGCGGTCGAATCTACTCCGCCCCCGCCCGTCCGCTCAGCCGATCGCGTAGATCAGTCGACGACGACGTCCGCACCGCGGGCCGCGGCCGGGCGCGCCTTCGGCGCCTCGCGGCCGGGCCCTCGGCTCACGGTCCCGGCCAGACGGAACCGGCTGCCGTGACAGTCGCAGACGATCTCGTCGGCCTCGACACCGGTGATGTTGCACCCCGAATGCGTGCACAGCGCGACGAACGCCCGGTAGTCCCCGGCGACGGGCTGCGTCACCACGAGACGCCGGTCGGCGAACAGGACGCCGCTGCCCACCGGGATGTCGGCCGCGGCGGCGACGACCGTGGCGTCCGGACCGGGCTCCGGCGGCGTGGTCGGCGCGGCGGGGGCGCTGTCGGTGCTTGCCCGCTCGGTGCCCTCGCTCTCGGCGCCGCACGCGGACAGGACCGCGGCGGCGGCGACGGCACCGGCCCCGCCGAAGAGGGTGCGCCGGCACAGACGCGGCTGTCCGTCTGTCGACGCGGAGCGTGGGTCGGTGGGTTCGATGCTCATGGGATCGTCCGTTCGGGTCGCCGTCGTGGTGCCGGAACGAGGTTAGCCGCAGACGCGCGGAGGGGCCGCGACCTACGTCACGGCCCCTCCGGGCGGGTGGTTCAGTGGACGACGACCGGCTGCAGTCCCTCCCCCGCCGGATGCTTGACGCGGGTGCGCGGCAGGAACAGCGCGGGGATCACCGCGAGCGCCATGAGAACGGTCGCGACGAGGAACGTGGTCGCGAACGCGTCGGCGAGCGAGGTGAGGATCGATTCCTGTACCGGTGCGGGCATCTGGTCGAGCGCCGCCTGGTCCATCTGTCCCCCGCCCTCGGGTGCCCCCGCCGGGGTCGCGAGGCGGCTGCTCAGGATCACCGACATGGTCGCGGTGCCCACGGAGCCGGCGGCCTGCTGGACGATGTTCATCAGTGTCGACCCGCGGGCCACGCTCTGATGGGTCAGCGTCTGCAGCGCGGCCGTCATCGTCGGCATCATCGTGGCGCCCATGCCCATGCCCATGACGAACAGCGCGCCGAGGAGCAGGACGTAGGAGGTGTCCGTGCCCACCTGCGTGAAGACCGCCATGCCGAGCGTGACGAGGGTCAGGCCGACGAGCACGATCTTCCCGGGGCCTATCCGGTCGACGAGCCGACCGGCGACCGGCATGGTGAGCATGGCGCCGAGGCCCTGCGGTGCGAGCAGGATGCCCGCCGCCAGGGTCGACTCGCCCCGCACCTGGAGGAAGTAGCTGGGGAACAGCAGCCCCGCACCGAAGAACGCGATCGCGAACACCGACATGGTGAGCACCGCGAACGTCAGCTGGCGGTTGCGGAACAGGTACAGGTCGATGAGCGGGTTCCGGGCGCGCATGGCGTGGAACACGAACGCGGCGATCAGCGCGACGCCGATCACGCCGGGAACGAGGACCCGCGTCGCGGCGACGGTGCCGACCTCCGGGATGGAGGAGACACCGAACAGGAACAGCGCCAGCCCCGGCGACAGGAGCGCCATGCCCACGAAGTCGAAGGACTCGGACCTGCTCGGGCGGTCCTTGGGCAGGATCACCACGGCGGCGACGAGCGCCAGGACACCGATGGGCAGGTTGATCAGGAAGATCCAGTGCCAGCTGGCGGTGTCGATCAGCCACCCGCCGAGAATCGGGCCGCCGATCGGGCCCAGCAGCATCGGGATACCGAGCACCGCCATCACGCGGCCGACCCGGTGCGGGCCCGCCGCGTGGGTCATGATCGTCATGCCGAGCGGCATGAGCATGCCGCCACCGAGGCCCTGCACGACCCGGAATGCGATGAGCGAAGAAATGTCCCACGCCATGCTGCACAGCACGGAACCGGCGACGAACAGGACGAGTGCGGCGAGGTAGAGGCGCTTGGTGCCGAACCGGTCCGCGGCCCAGCCTGTGAGCGGAATCACGCTGGCGAGCGCCAGCGTGTAGGCGGTCATGGTCCACGCGACGGTCGCGTAGCCGGCGTCGAACTCCTCCATGAACGTCGGCACGGCGACGGAGACGACGGTCACGTCGAGAATCGACATGATGGCGCCGAGCACCACCACCGAGGCGATCTTCAGAACTGCCGCGTCGAGCTTGTCGCTCACCGGCGCGGCGGCCGGGCCCGCATGGGGGGCTGTCATGGGTCGGTCCTCTCGAGGCGCGAGGGCAGGCGGACCTGCCGGAACGGAGTCGAGGGCCGGGCACCACGTCGTGCCGGACGGCGACGACCGTCTCGGCGCGAGCCGCGTGTCACCGCCGGCGCGAGCCGCGTGTCACCGCCGGTGTGGACCGCGTGTCACCCTCGACGTGCCCGGCGACCAGCGCGCGCCCCGACAGCGCGGCGGATCGACATCCCGGCCTGCGCTCCCCCGGCGGACGTCGCCGCGGGCGGTGCCGGGCACCGTCGGAAGATTCTAGTGCCGGTGCAGACGAAGCCCCAACCGGTTATCGGCGGACCAGACGCAGCAGGCTGCGTCCCGACCGCGGGCGGCCGGCCGCCGTCTTCGTCAGGCGCGCACGATCGGTCAGCTTGACCCGTGGCCGGCCGGCCGCACGACCGGCCGCGCGCTCGGCCTCGTCGATCTCGTGCCAGCCGCTCAGTCCCACCCGGCTCGGGCGCCGCTGCCCGAGCAGGCGATCGAGTTCCCGCCGGCCGTACGCCGGCCGCGCGAGCCGACCGGCGTCGAAGTCGGCGAGCAGAGCCGCGACCGTTTCCTTGGCGCATGCCTTGTTGGTGCCGATCACGCCGCTCGGCCCGCGCTTGATCCACCCGGCGACGTACACGCCAGGTCCGGCCCCGGTGACCCGCCCGTCCTCGTTGGGAACGATCGCGCGCCGCTCGTCGAACGGCACCCCCGGGAGCGGAACCCCGCGGTAGCCGATCGAGCGCAGCACCAGCTGCGCGTCGAGATGCAGGGTCTGCTCGGTGGGGCGGGCGACGAGCGCACCGTCGTCGCCGGGGATCAGTTCGTTGCGCACCGCCCGCAGGCCCGTGACCCGGTCGGTGCCCTCGATCGCGGTGGGTGACACGAGGTAACGGAACACGATGCGCTTGTTCCCCGGCCGGGGTTCGCGGCGCGCGTACTCGCGGGCGAGCCGCATCCGCATCGCGACGGCGGGATCCGCCGCGGCGAGCTCCGCGCTGGCGGGGTCGAGGTCGAGCTCGGACTCGTCGACGACGACGTCGACCCCGTTCAGATCACCGAGGGCGAGGAACTCCGGATTGCTGTAGGCCGCCTGCGCCGGCCCTCGGCGGCCCAGCAGGACGACCTCGCGGATGTTGCTCCGGCGCAGCGCCTCGAGCGCGTGGTCGGCGATGTCGGTCCGGGCCAGCTCGTCGACGTCCATGGTGAGAATGCGGGCGACGTCGAGTGCGACGTTGCCGTTGCCGACGAGGACGGCGCGTTCACCGGAGAGATCGAAGACCCGGTCGGCGTAGTCGGGGTGGCCGTTGTACCAGGCGACGAACTCGGTGGCGGCATGGCTGCCGGGCAGGTCCTCGCCGGGAATGCCGAGACTGCGGTCGGCGGACGCGCCGGTGGCGTAGACGACGGCGTGGTGATGGGCGAGCAGCTCGTCGTGGTCGATGTCGCGGCCCACCTCGACGTCGAGGTGCAGGGCGAACGCCTCGCGACGGAACGACCACTCGAACGACTCGGTGACAGCCTTCGTCCCGGGATGGTCGGGCGCGACGCCGCTGCGGACCAGGCCCCAGGGGGTCGGCAGCCGGTCGAACATCTCCACCTCGACATTCGAGCGCTCGAGTAGTTCCTGCGCGGCGTAGCACGCCGCCGGCCCGGCCCCGACAACCGCGACGCGCAGAGTCTCCTGCCCCCGGGGCGGGGCGGGCGTCGGGGTGAGCGGGTTCCAGTTCTCGGGCATCGGATGCGCCGTGTAGTACTCCGCGTTGATGTCCTTGAACCGGGTCTGAGCCTCGGTGAGCCGGTCCTCGGGGAAGATCGCCTCGACCGGGCAGGCGTCCGCGCACGCGCCGCAGTCGATGCAGGTCTGCGGATCGATGTGCAGCATCTCGGTCTGTGCGAACTCCCGCTCCTCCGGAGTGGGATGGATGCAGTTCACCGGGCACACGGCGACGCAGCTCGCATCGTTGCAGCACGTCTGGGTGATCACGTAGGCCATGTCGCGTCCTCGAAGAGCCGGGACCGGATTTCATGTGACATCCGGTAACAGTTATATCGACTGTAGCCTCGGGGTCCGCCGCTCGCAAGATTCGCTGCGGGCCTGCCCCGCAACTGTCAGAATCGGCGGGGCCCGACGAAGACCAGGGGGACGCATGGGTTCGGATACCGCCGCGGGAGCGGCACCTACGGATACCGCCGCGGCAGCGGCACCGGGAAAGCACGTACCCGAGGACGCCTGGGCGCAGCCCCTCGCCACCGCTCCCCCGCCCGACGACGCGTTCCGGTCCACGCGCACGGTGCGCACCGGCGACGTCGACAGCCGGGAACGGCTCCGGCTCGACGGCGTGGCCCGTTACCTGCAGGACATCGGCACCGACAACCTCGACGCCGTCGACGCCACCGACACCGATCCGCTGTGGATCGTGCGCCGCACCGTCGTCGACGTGCACCGGCCGGCCCGCTTCCGGGAACAGCTCGAACTGCGCCGATGGTGTGACGCCCTGTCCACGCGATGGGCCAACGTCCGTGTGCGGTTCGAGGGCACCGGCGGCGCCGCGATGGACACGTCGGCGTTCTGGATCAACATCGGGCCCACCAACGGCATGCCGGCTCGGATCAGCGACCGGCTCTGGGAACACATGGCTCGTCACGCCGCGGACACCCGTCTGCGGTGGCGGGCATGGTTGCCGCCCACGCCGTCCGCAGACGCCGACGCCGGCACGCACTTCCCGCTGCGGGCCACCGACATCGACCCGTTCGACCACGTCAACAACGCCGCCTACTGGCACGGCATCGAGGAGCACCTCGCCGGACGGCCGGAGTTGCAGACGGCCCCGTATCGTGCGGCGATCGAGCATCTTCGACCGGTTGTCGCCGGCGACACGCTCGTCCTGCGCGCCCGGCACGACGCCGACTCGCTGACCCTGTGGTTCACGGTCGACGACGAGGTGCGGGCGGTGGCACGCGTCGGCCGCCGGTGAACGTCACCGCCTAGGGTGAACCCATGACCCGCACCCTGATCCTGTTGCGGCACGGGAAGTCCGCGTACCCGGACGACGTCGCCGATCACGAGCGCCCGCTCGCCCCCCGCGGGCGGCGCGAGGCCGGTCTCGCCGGGCGCTGGCTGCGGGCCCACCAGCCCCCCGTCGACGCGGTGCTGTGTTCGACCGCGACGCGGGCCCGCAAGACGCTCGCAGAGGCCGCCGTCGAGGCGTCCACCGACTTCCTCGACGACCTCTACGAGACCACACCGGAGCGGGTGGTCGCCGCGATCCGCCGGGTCCCGGACGACGTGTCCACGCTGCTCGTCGTGGGACACGAGCCCGTCCTGTCCGCGACGACGCTGTTGCTCTCGGCCGACCACGACTCCGACGCCGCCCGTCAGATCGTCGAGAAGTTCCCGACTTCCGCCGTGGCGGTGCTCGAGGTGCGCGGGACGTGGCACGACCTCGGTGCCGGTGAGGCCGCCCTGGTCGACTTCCACATCCCGCGCTGACCGGGAACGGCCGCTACTGCACGGCGGCGAGCCGCCCCTACTGCACCGCGGCGAGCCGCCCCTACTGCACCGCGGCGAGCCGCCCCTACTGCACCGCGGCGAGCCCCTACTTCACCGCGGCGGCGAGCGCCTCCAGGTAGGCATCTATCCCCCAGGTCAGGGACAGGACCGTGGGGGGCGACACCGCGGCGATCAGCTCGGTGCCGTTCACCGTCGCCACCCTGCCTTCGGTGACCTGCTGCATGGTCTGCGCCCACGGCTGGGCGAGGGTGCGTTCCTGCGCTGCGGCGTCGTCGGCGTAGGAGAGGAGGATGTCGCTGGTGAGCTTGCCGACCTCCTCGAAGCTCATCGTGAAGTAGAAGCTGGACTCGTCCGTGCTCAGTTCGGTGACGCTCGGGGCGCTGACGAGACCGAGGTCGGTGAGGAACTCCACCCGCGAATCGGCGGGCTTGTAGACGTAGAACGTGTCGCCCGTGTCCCATACCGCGGCGACGGTGCGGCCCTGCAACTGCGGGTACGCGGCGGCCTTGTCGGCGATGATCGCCTCGGTGTCGGCGATCAGGCGCTCGGCGTCGGCGGACCGGCCCAGCGCCTGCCCGACCGTGGAGACGACGTCGCGCCACGGGGTGGCCCACGGCTCACCGGGGTACGCGACGGTGGGAGCGATCCGGCTGAGGGTGTCGTACTGATCATGGGTGAGCCCGGAGTAGTTGGCGAGGATGACGTCCGGGCGGGCCGCCGCGATCTGCTCGACCGGCACGTCCGTGCCGTCGTTCTGCAGGATCGTCGGTGTCTCGGCACCGAGTTCGGTGAGCTCGTCTCCGATCCACGGCAGGACACCCTGCTCGTCACCGCCGTACGACTGTGCCGGCATGGCGACGGGGACGACCCCGAGCGCGAGCGCGGCGTCGGTGCTCCCGAAGCCCCACGTGACCACCCGTTCGGGTTCGGTCTCGATCGTGGTGCTGCCGAGGGCGTGCTCGATCGTCACGGGGAACGCGCCCGCGCCCGAGCCGGATGCCTCGGAGGGGTCGTCGCCGCCCGACGAGCACGCGGTCAGGACGAATGCGAGGGCGAGACCGGCTGCGGCAAGCAATCTCGGGATTCGGGTCGACGGCACTGGCGTTCCCTTCGATTAATTAGGAGTGCCTACCCAAACTAGCGGATCGACTGGGTCGCCGCGCGGGTACCCCCGGAACCCAGAAGGCCCCGCCCCCGAAGAGAAGAGGGCGGGACCTTCGTGGCTACGGCAGGTGCCTGACCGCGGCCGGCGAACCGGCTGCGGCGACGGCTCTACCGGTAGTCGCTGGAGTAACCGTAGTCGTCGAGCGGAACCGCAGCGCCGGTGTTCTGGCCGAAGCCCTCCGGCGAGTAGTACTGATCCTCGTACGACGGGATCGCGTAGGCGGCCGCGCGGGCCTCCTCGGTCGGCTGCACCTGGATGTTCCGGTACCGGTTGATGCCGGTGCCGGCCGGGATCAGCTTGCCGATGATCACGTTCTCCTTCAGACCGATCAGCTTGTCCGAGCGGCAGTTGATCGCCGCGTCGGTCAGCACGCGAGTGGTCTCCTGGAACGACGCCGCCGACAGCCACGAATCGGTGGCCAGCGACGCCTTCGTGATGCCCATGAGCACGGGACGGCCGGCAGCCGGCTCCCCGCCCTCGGCAACGACGCGCCGGTTCGAGGCCTCGAACTCGCTGCGCTCGACCAGCGATCCGGGGAGGAACTCCGTCGACCCCGAGTCGATGATCGTCACGCGGCGCAGCATCTGGCGCACGATGACCTCGATGTGCTTGTCGTGGATCGACACACCCTGGCTGCGGTACACCTCCTGGACCTCGTTGACGAGGTGGACCTGCACCTGGCGCGGTCCCATGACCCGCAGCACCTCGTGCGGATCGGCCGCACCCTCGAGCAGCTGCTGACCGACCTCCACGTGGTCGCCGTCCGCGAGGACACCTTCGGTGCCGTCCGCCTTACGGATGACGTGCAGACGCTGACGCTTCGACAGCTTGTCGTACACGACCTCCTCGCCACCGTCGTCCGGGACGATGGTGATCTTGTAGAAGCGGTCGTCGTCCTCGAGTCGCACGCGGCCGGAGACGTCGGCGATGGGCGCCTTGCCCTTCGGAACGCGGGCCTCGAACAGCTCCTGCACTCGGGGCAGACCGCCGGTGATGTCCTCACCGACGCCACCCTGGTGGAACGTACGCATCGTCAGCTGCGTGCCGGGCTCACCGATGGACTGGGCGGCGACGATACCGACGGCCTCGCCGATGTCGACGAGTTTGCCGGTCGCCATCGAGCGGCCGTAGCAGGTGGCGCACACGCCGGTACCGGTGTCGCAGGTCAGCACGGAGCGGACCTTGACCTTCCGGATGCCGGCGGCCAGCAGGGCCTCGATCGCCGGGTCGCCGAGGTCGCTGCCCCGGGTGACGACGACGTTGCCGTCCGCGTCGACCGCATCGGTGGCCAGCGTACGGGCGTACGTGCTGGTCTCGATGTGGGCGTCGCGCACCAGACGACCGGTCTCGGCGCCCGTCCCGTCCCGCTCGGGCTCGGCGATGATCATCTCGATGCCGCGCGGCGTGCCGCAGTCGGTCTCGCGGACGATGACGTCCTGCGACACGTCCACCAGACGACGGGTCAGGTAACCCGAGTCGGCGGTACGCAGCGCGGTGTCGGCCAGACCCTTACGCGCACCGTGGGTGTTGATGAAGTACTCGAGCACGGTCAGGCCCTCGCGGAACGAGGACTTGATCGGACGCGGGATGAACTCGCCCTTCGGGTTCGTCACCAGACCCTTCATGCCCGCGAGCGAGCGGATCTGGGTCATGTTGCCCGCGGCGCCGGACTTCACGATCGTCGGGATCGGGTTGTCGTCCGGGTAGTGCGCCTCCATGGCCTGACCGACCTCTTCGGTCGCCTCCTGCCACAGCTTGACGAGCGAGTCGCGCCGCTCCTCCTTCGAGAGGGCACCACGAGCGAACTTGCGCTCGAGCTGATCCGCCGACGCCTCGTAGCGTTCGAGGATCTCCTTCTTCTCCGGCGGCACCAGCACGTCGGCCATCGACACGGTCACACCCGAACGGGTGGCCCAGTAGAAGCCGGCGTCCTTGAGCTTGTCGACGGTCTGCGCGACGACGATCATCGGGTAGCGCTCGGCGAGATCGTTGATGATCGCGGCCTGGCGCTTCTTCGGCATGACGTCGTTGACGAAGCCGTAGTTCACCGGCAGCAGCTCGTTGAACAGCACGCGACCGAGCGTGGTCTGCACGGTCCAGCCGTCGCCGTAGTTCCAGCCGTCGGGGAACAGCTCCGTCTCGAGGTCCTTCGGCGGCCGCTGCCGCTCCAGGCGCACCTTGATGGGGGCCTGCACCGACAGCACACCGCGGTCCACGGCCATGATCGCCTCGGCGGGAGACGAGTACACGCCCTGCTCCGGCTCACCGTCGGTGGCCGGCCGGTACGCGCCGGGCGCGTCCTCGACCAGGCGGGTCAGGTGGAACAGACCCGTCACCATGTCCAGACGCGGCATGGCGAGCGGACGACCCGATGCCGGCGACAGGATGTTGTTCGACGACAGCATCAGCACGCGGGCCTCGGCCTGCGCCTCCGCGGACAGCGGCAGGTGCACGGCCATCTGGTCGCCGTCGAAGTCGGCGTTGAACGCCTCACACACCAGCGGGTGCAGCTGGATGGCCTTGCCCTCGACGAGCTGCGGCTCGAACGCCTGGATGCCGAGACGGTGCAGCGTGGGAGCACGGTTGAGCAGCACGGGGTGCTCGTTGATGACCTCTTCGAGCACGTCCCACACCTGCGGACGCTGCCGCTCGACCATCCGCTTGGCGGACTTGATGTTCTGCGCGTGGTTCAGATCGACCAGACGCTTCATCACGAACGGCTTGAACAGCTCGAGGGCCATCAGCTTCGGCAGACCGCACTGGTGCAGCTTGAGCTGCGGGCCGACGACGATGACCGAACGGCCCGAGTAGTCGACACGCTTGCCGAGCAGGTTCTGACGGAACCGGCCCTGCTTGCCCTTGAGCAGGTCGGACAGCGACTTGAGCGGACGGTTGCCCGGGCCGGTGACCGGCCGGCCGCGACGGCCGTTGTCGAACAGCGCGTCCACCGACTCCTGCAGCATCCGCTTCTCGTTGTTGACGATGATCTCGGGGGCACCGAGGTCGATCAGTCGCTTGAGGCGGTTGTTGCGATTGATGACGCGGCGGTACAGGTCGTTGAGATCGGAGGTCGCGAAGCGGCCACCGTCGAGCTGCACCATCGGGCGCAGCTCCGGCGGGATCACCGGCACCGCGTCGAGGACCATGCCCATGGGCGAGTTGCCGGACTGCTGGAAGGCCGCGACGACCTTCAGGCGCTTGAGGGCGCGCAGCTTCTTCTGGCCCTTGCCGCTGCGGATCGTCTCGCGCAGCGACTCGGCCTCGGCGTCGATGTCGAAGTTCTCGATGAGCTTCTGGATCGACTCGGCGCCCATCGCACCCGTGAAGTACTCGCCGTAGCGGTCCTGCAGCTCCCGGTAGAGCAGCTCGTCGACGATCAGGTCCTTCGGCTTGAGCTTGGTGAAGGTGTTCCAGATCTCCTCGAGCCGGTCCAGCTCGCGCTGGGCACGGTCACGCAGCTGACGCATCTCGCGCTCGCCGCCGTCCTTGACCTTGCGGCGGACGTCGGACTTGGCACCCTCGGCCTCGAGCTCGGCCAGGTCGGCTTCCAGCTTCTGCGCGCGTGCCTCGAGGTCGGCGTCGCGCTGGTCGGCGACGGACTTCTTCTCGACCTCCATCTCGGCTTCGAGGGTCGAGAGCTCGTTGTGGCGCAGTTCGTCGTCCACGGCCGTGATGACGTACGCGGCGAAGTAGATGATCTTCTCGAGATCCTTCGGCGCCAGGTCGAGCAGGTAACCGAGGCGGCTCGGCACACCCTTGAAGTACCAGATGTGCGTGACCGGCGCGGCGAGCTCGATGTGGCCCATGCGCTCGCGGCGCACCTTGGCGCGAGTCACCTCGACGCCGCAGCGCTCACAGATGATGCCCTTGAAGCGGACACGCTTGTACTTGCCGCAGTAGCACTCCCAGTCCCGGGTGGGGCCGAAGATCTTCTCGCAGAAGAGGCCGTCCTTCTCGGGCTTGAGCGTGCGGTAGTTGATGGTCTCCGGCTTCTTGACCTCACCGTACGACCAGTTGCGGATGTCCTCCGCAGTGGCCAAGCCGATGCGGAGTTCATCGAAGAAGTTGACGTCGAGCACGTAACTTCCTTTCCCCTTCACGGGTTTTGTTGCTGCTAGTTGTCGCTGTTGCTGCCGGGGCCCGACGAGATGCAGTCCGCCGTGCGGGAGTGCATCTCATCGGGTCGGCTCCTAGTTCGCGAGGTCGTCGACCGTGGCCGACTCGTTGCGGGAAAGGTTGATGCCCAGGTTGGCCGCCGCCCGCTCGAGGTCCTCGTCGTCGCCGTCGGCCATCGCGATGGCCGCGCCGTCGCTGGAGAGCACCTCCACGTTCAGGCACAGCGACTGGAGTTCCTTGAGGAGCACCTTGAAGGACTCGGGGATACCCGGCTCCGGGATGTTCTCGCCCTTGACGATGGCCTCGTAGACCTTCACGCGGCCCACCACGTCGTCCGACTTGATGGTGAGCAGCTCCTGCAGCGTGTACGCGGCACCGTAGGCCTGCATGGCCCAGCACTCCATCTCACCGAACCGCTGGCCACCGAACTGCGCCTTACCACCGAGCGGCTGCTGGGTGATCATCGAGTACGGGCCGGTCGAACGGGCGTGGATCTTGTCGTCGACCAGGTGGTGCAGCTTGATGATGTACATGTAGCCGACCGACACCGGGTACGGGAACGGCTCGCCGGAACGGCCGTCGAACAGCGTCGCCTTGCCGTCCGCGCCGACCATGACCTCGCCGTCGCGGTTCGGCAGCGTCGAGCCGAGCAGACCCGTCAGCTCGTCCTCGCGGGCACCGTCGAACACCGGGGTGGCGATGTTGGTGTCCGGATCGGCGGCGAGCATGTCGTCGGACAGGTTCTTCGCCCACTCGGGACGCTCACCGTCGCCGGCGACCTGGACGTTCCAGCCGGCCTTGCCGATCCAGCCGAGATGCGTCTCGAGGATCTGGCCGATGTTCATACGACGCGGGACACCGTGCGTGTTGAGGATGATGTCCACCGGGGTGCCGTCGGGCAGGAACGGCATGTCCTCCTGCGGGAGGATCTTGCCGATGACGCCCTTGTTGCCGTGCCGGCCGGCGAGCTTGTCGCCGTCCTGGATCTTGCGCTTCTGCGCGACGTACACGCGGACGAGCTCGTTGACACCCGGGGGCAGATCGTCGTCGTCCTCGCGCGAGAACACGCGGACGCCGATGACCTTGCCGGTCTCGCCGTGGGGCACCTTCAGCGACGTGTCACGCACCTCGCGGGCCTTCTCACCGAAGATCGCGCGCAGCAGCCGCTCCTCCGGGGTCAGCTCGGTCTCGCCCTTCGGGGTGACCTTGCCGACGAGGATGTCGCCGTCGCGCACCTCGGCGCCGATGCGCACGATGCCGCGCTCGTCCAGGTCCGCGAGGACCTCGTCCGAGACGTTCGGGATGTCGCGGGTGATCTCCTCGGCACCGAGCTTGGTGTCGCGGGCGTCGATCTCGTGCTCCTCGATGTGGATCGAGGTGAGCACGTCCTCCTCGACGAGGCGCTGCGACAGGATGATCGCGTCCTCGTAGTTGTGGCCTTCCCACGGCATGATCGCCACGAGGAGGTTCTTGCCGAGCGCCATCTCACCGTTCTCGGTGCAGGGGCCGTCGGCGAGGACCTGACCGGACTCGACGCGCTGCCCCTCGTCCACGATCGGCCGCTGGTTCGAGCAGGTGCCCTGGTTCGAACGGTCGAACTTGCGCAGACGGTAGGTGCGGCGGGTGCCGTCGTCCGCCATCACGGTGATGAAGTCGGCCGAGACCTCCTCGATCACGCCGGACTTCTCGGTGACGACGACGTCGCCCGCATCGACGGCGGCACGCAGCTCCATGCCGGTACCGACGACCGGGGCCTCGTTGCGCACCAGCGGCACGGCCTGACGCTGCATGTTCGCACCCATGAGGGCACGGTTGGCGTCGTCGTGCTCGAGGAACGGAATCATGGCCGTGGCCACGGACACCATCTGCCGCGGCGAGACGTCCATGTAGTCGACCTCGGTCGCCGCGACGAATTCGACCTCGCCGCCCTTCTTGCGGACGAGGACGCGCTCCTCGCTGAAGCGGCCGTCGGCGTCGACCGGCGAGTTGGCCTGCGCCACGACGTGGCGGTCCTCCTCGTCGGCGGTGAGGTAGTCGACCTGGTCGGTGACGATGCCGTTCTCGACCTTGCGGTACGGGGTCTCGATGAAACCGAACGGGTTGACCCGCGCGTACACCGACAGGGAGCCGATCAGGCCGATGTTCGGGCCTTCCGGGGTCTCGATCGGGCACATGCGGCCGTAGTGCGAGTGGTGGACGTCGCGGACCTCGAGGCCGGCGCGCTCACGGGACAGACCACCCGGGCCGAGCGCCGAGAGGCGGCGCTTGTGGGTCAGGCCCGACAGCGGGTTGTTCTGGTCCATGAACTGCGACAGCTGGGAGGTTCCGAAGAACTCCTTGATCGCGGCCACGACGGGACGGATGTTGATCAGCGTCTGCGGCGTGATGGCCTCGACGTCCTGAGTGGTCATCCGCTCACGGACGACGCGCTCCATGCGGGACAGGCCGACGCGGATCTGGTTCTGGATGAGCTCGCCGACGGTGCGCAGGCGACGGTTGCCGAAGTGGTCGATGTCGTCGACCTCGACGGGAACCTCGACGCCGCCCGGCGCCGTCATGGTGGTCTCCCCCGCGTGCAGGCGCACCAGGTACTCGATGGTGGCGACGATGTCTTCCTCGGTGAGGGTCGACGCCTCGATCGGCTGGCCGGCGTTCAGGCCCAGCTTCTTGTTGATCTTGTAACGTCCCACGCGCGCCAGGTCGTAGCGCTTGTCCTTGAAGAAGAGGTTCTCCAGCAGGGTCTGCGCGCTCTCCTTGGTGGGCGGCTCGCCCGGGCGCAGCTTGCGGTAGATGTCGAGCAGGGCCTCGTCGGTGCCGGCCGTGTTGTCCTTCTCGAGAGTGGACATCATGATCTCGGAGAAGCCGAAGCGCTCGACGATCTGCTCGTTGGTCCAGCCGAGCGCCTTGAGCAGCACGGTGACCGGCTGGCGGCGCTTGCGGTCGATCCGCACGCCGACGGTGTCGCGCTTGTCGACGTCGAACTCGAGCCACGCGCCGCGGCCCGGGATCACCTTGACGCTGTGCAGGTCCTTCTCGGTGCTCTTGTCGACCGCGCGGTCGAAGTACACGCCCGGGGAACGCACCAGCTGCGAGACGACGACGCGCTCGGTGCCGTTGATGATGAAGGTGCCCTTGTCGGTCATCATCGGGAAGTCACCCATGAAGACCGTCTGGCTCTTGATCTCGCCGGTGTTGTTGTTGATGAACTCGGCAGTGACGAACAGCGGCGCCGCGTACGTCATGTCCTTGTCCTTGCACTCCTCGACGGAGGCCTTGACCTCGTCGAAGCGCGGGTCGGAGAAGGACAGGGACATCGACCCGGAGAAGTCCTCGATCGGAGAGAGCTCCGCCAGGATCTCCTCGAGGCCGCCGACGACGGGACCGTCACCGCGTTCGGCAGCGAGCGCGCGCCAGCGCTCGGAGCCGATCAGCCATTCGAAGGAATCTGTCTGTAGATCGAGGAGCCCGGGGACTTCGAGAGGTTCGCGAATCTTTGCGAACGAGACCCTCTTCGGGGCTCCGGGGATTCCGGCAACTGCCTTGGTCTGGCTAGAGACTGCCAAGATGCGTCCTTCCAGCACCTCACGCGGGCCGCTCCAACCGGTGCGACCGCCGCTGTACCTGCTTCTTCATGTGGGGCGTTATCGCTGGTTGCGACCCGAACGACAACCCCACCGCGAAGTCGGCGGAACGGGCCCCGGAGGGCAACGCTCCCCGCGATGCGGTCGAGAGATGGACAGGAGGCAGCCAGCGCAAAGTCCGAACTTACACCCAAAAGTCGCAGATGTCGAGCGACGGCACGAAAAGAAGCGCCCGACCCCGGGCGCCCAGGACGCATGTTCGTGCGTGCGTACCGATAGAGTGACCGCTCACGCCGCCCGCGTCAAGAGCAACCGGGCCGATTCCCGGTCGGCGCGCTCGTCAGCTGTCCCGGATCTCCGAGACCAGCCACTTGCCGTCGATCTTCTCCATCCGCACCAGAAGCGGCGCCGACGCACTGCCCTGGGCGACCGCGTCGCCGGTCGCGCTGACACTGATGAACGCCGCGACCTCGGCCCGGTCGTCGTCGAGCATCGACGCACCGATGTGGTCGATGCGCACCTCCGTCGCGGTGTGCGTCTGCACCGCCGCCTGCTTGGTGACCTCCGCGGTCAGATCGAACTCCTCCCGCATCGGCGGGGTGAGGACCTCGCGGATCTCGGCGAAGTCCTCGTCGATCGTCTCGTAGTTGTAGCCGTGCATCGTCTCGATCGCATTGCCGGCAGCGGCGGTGACCTCGGACGTCGCGGTGCTGTCGACCCACGCCTCGTTGCTCACCGTCGCGCCGGGACGGGCGGCCGCGACCGCGGCGAACGCACCGAGCGCGAGCGCGGCCCCGCCGACGATCGCCACCGCACGCCAGCTGCCGCGCGAGGCGGTGCCGACGGCCTGCGCTGCCGGCTCCTCCGCGTCCCCACCGTCGTCGACGGGCGCCGGTTCATGCGGCTCCGGGGCGCTCGTCCGGTCGGATCCGGAGCCCGGCCCCGCCGGGGCCGCCGAGGACCCGGTCGCTTCGGCGGCCGCCGTTCCCGCTCCCGCCGTCGGAGCCGGGGGGGACTCGGGCGGGGTCGGCTCGAGCGGGGTGGACTCGGGCGAGGGGGACTCCGGCGGGGTGGGTCCGCTCGGGGTGGGCCCGGTGGCCTCGGGGCGGACGGCACCGCCTGTCCGGCCCGTCCCCGCGATCTTGGGCCGTCGCCCCCTCGGGGGGCCGGCCGGATTGGGCTTGCGACGCTGCGGGGGCACTACACACTCTCCTTCATCGGCTCACTCGCCTGCGGCGGGACCGGGTTCGGCCGGGGGCACGGGGGCGGGTTCGGGCGGCGCGGGTTGCTGCGCGCCCTCCGCCGGCCCGGCACCGAGCTGCACCGAGTCCAGCGGCTGGATCGTCTCCGCCTTCCACACGTCGCCGTCCTTGCGCATCGCCACGTTCACGGTGACCTTGTTCTCGACGAAGTTGTCGGGCCAGGTGGTCTTCACCGCCAGGACGATCAGGGCCTGCGCCGTGTCGGCGTCCGTGTCCAGCGCGGTCAGCGAACCGAACAGCACGTCTGCCGACATGCCCGTGCCCGTCTGGGCCACCTGCTCCCGGATCTGCTGCTCCGTCGCGGCCAGATCGTTGTTCAGGGCCTCGCCGGTGATCGACGACCGCATGTTCTCGATCGACGTGTCGACGTCGGCGGCGTCGACACTGTTGAGGTTGATCGCGGCCTGCATCGCCCCGGACAGGGCCGCGTCCCGCGCCTCGGCCGCCGGACGGTCCACGAGCAGGGCCCGCCCCCACCCGAAGCCGAACCAGGCGGCCGCGACGAGGGCGACCACCGCCAGCACGCTCACCACTGCCAGAACGATCCTGCGTATCGTGTCGCCGCCCGCCCCCGCCGTCTGCGGGGGACGGGACGTCGTTTCTGAACTCACTGCACCAACCTACTTACCTACTTCGGGGTGACTCCGAGCAGCGGCGCGAGCTGCGTCGCGATCGGATTCAAATTGAGCTTGTCCGGGTCCTTCTTCGGCGTGAAGTCCCACGGCTGGATCGTGGCCGGGTCGGCGAACACGATCCGGTTCGCGCTCCGCACGCCGGTGACGCTGCCCTGCGGGACCTCGCAGGATGCCTCCGTGTTGAACGGGAAGTCCTGCTGGGTGTCGTCGAAGTTGGGATCCCGGCGCTGCATCTCGTCGAGGATCGCCTGGGTGCCCTCGTACCCGATGGTGCACGACGGCGGGTTGTTCGTCTCGAACAGGATGCCCTGCCGGACCGCACCGTCGCCGGGCGCCACGGTCCCGGCGCTGGCCGCGACGGCCGGCAGGAACGCGAGCAGCGGCTGCAAGGCCACCGCCTGCGGGCCGAGCTTGTCGCCGAGCAGCGCCAGGTTCGTCAGGTTCGCCGTCAGGCCGGGGCCCGAGTCCGCGACCAGCTGCGTGAGTTCCTCGCTCGCCGCCGTCCCGGTCTCGAGGAGGCGACGGACGTCCGGGTCGCTGTCGCGCAGCTGCGCGGTCACCAGGTCCAGATCCGCACTGAACTGCCGGATCGCCGACGCCTGCACCGACTGGGTGTCGAGCACGGTCTGGCTGTCGCGGATCAGCGACACCGTCTGGGGCAGGTACTGCACTCCGGCGTCGCTGAGCTGGGCCAGAGAGTCCACGAGAGTCTGCAGCTGGCCGCCGCGGCCGTCGAACGCGGCCCCCAGTTCGGTCACCACCGTGCGCAGCGAGTCCACCGGCACCGACCGGACGAGCGCGTTCGTGCTCACCAGGAGGTCCTGCACCGGCACCGGCACGTCGGTGGCGTCCTCCCCGATCACCGAGCCTTCCTCGAGGTAGGGACCCTCGTCGGTGTCCGGCAGCAGGTCGACGTACTGCTCGCCGATCGCCGAGCGGTTCGCCACCACGGCACGGGTGGACGCGGGGATCTGCGGCCCGCCGTTGTCGAGGAGGAGGGTGACGTCGATGCCGTCCTCGGTCAGACCGAGTTCCCCGACCCGCCCGACCGGCACGCCCCGGTAGGTGACCTCGGCGTTGGTGAAGATGCCCCCCGAATCGGCGAACCGGGCGTGGACGGTGTACTGCCCGAACCCGAGCAGGTTGTCGAGGCGCACGTACCGCGCGCCGACGAAGACCACGCCGAGCAGCGCGATCACCACGAACGCGACGATCTGTACCCGCAGCAATCGCGATTTCATCATCGCCCTCCCCCGACTCCGAGCTGGTTGAGCAGGCCTTCCAGCGGATTGGCCGGCGCTGCACCGGAGTCCGGCGCCGCGGCGGGCAGGCCGGGCAGCGTCACCCCCGGCGGCAGTTCGAGTCCCGCCGGCAGCCTCGGCTCCGGGAGCTCCGGCAGCAGCGAGACCGTGGGCCAGCCCCGTCTCGGCCCGTTGCCGTTGTAGTACGGATTCGACGGATCCACGACGGGCTTGGGCTCACCGAACTTGGGCTGCCGGTAGACCGGTTCACCCTGTCCGACGCCGAGCGAGGCCAGCGCGTCCCCGATCTGCATGTCCACAGCGAGGAACAGGTTGACCGAGCCACCGAGGGCGATCCTCTCGACCCCGTCCGGGAAGGGCACCGTCGGGATGAACGGCAGCGCCTTCACCAGGTCGTCCCCGGACGCGGCGAGCTGCTGCAGCGTGGGGCGCAGGGCCAGCAGGTCGGCGATCAGGTTCTCCTTGGACTGGTCGAGCACGTCGGTGCCCACGGTTCCCAGCCGGTCGAGCTGGACGAGCAGCTCGGTCAGCTGGGGACGCTGCTGCTCGAGCACCGCCGTGGCCACCGGCAGGTCGTCGAGGATCGCCGCGACCCGGTCGTTCTGCTCCGCGACCCGGACGGTGAGCACGTCGAGGCCGTCGAGGGCGCGGGTGATGTCGTCACGTTGCCGATCGAGACCGTCGATGAGCCGATCCGCCTGTTGCAGAAGGCTCTTCGTGGTGCCTTCGCGTCCCTCGAACGCGGTGGACAGCTCCTCGACCACGGGCTGCAACTGGCCGACGCCGCCACCGTTGAGCAGCAGCGAGAGCGCACCGAGTACGGGTTCGAGCTCCGTGGCGTGCCGGGTCCGGTCCAGCGGAATGACGTCGCCGTCGGCGAGCAGTTCACTCGACGGGTCGCTCGGCGGCGGAGTGAGCTGGACGAACTTCTCACCCAGCAGGCTGGTCTGTTCCACCGCGGCATACGCGTTGGCCGGCAACTCCACCGCCGAGTCCACCACGATCCCGACGTCCGCGGTCCACCCGTCGGGTCCCACGGACACCGTCTCCACCCGGCCGACGGGCACGCCGTCCACCTTGACGGTCGACTGCGGCACGAGGTCGAGCACGTCGTCGAACTGCACGGTCACGTGGATCGGGTCCGAACCGACGTCCGCGCCACCGGGCAGGGGCAGGCTCTCGGCGCCACCGCACGCGGACACCGCGAGGGCCGTCGCGCAGGCTCCGGCACCGAGAATCACCGAGCGTCTCACTGTCCGCCCTCCTCGAGGTTCAGGCGCTGGGATTCGACACCGGGCACGGTGCCGGGCACCACCTGACGCTGGATGTTCTCGCCGCTGAGGACACCGAACGGCAGGATCAGATCCGGGGTCCGGATGTCGTTGGTGATCTGTTCGGCGAGGCCGGAGCACTGATCGATCAGCGGCTGCATCTGTCGGCCCAGCTGCTCGAACCTCGGGTCGCCCGGCACGAGCCGACCGAGATCGATGAGCTTGCACATCACGCCGGCCGGGTCCTGCAGGTCGGTCACCACCAGACGGGAGGCGAGCGACCCGGATTCCGCGTCGTAGGAGTTGACCAGGTTGCTCACGGCCAGGGGCAGCAGGGTCAGCGAATTCACCAGTGAATCCCGGTTGGCAGCAAGGTTGTTCGTCACGGGGACCAGGGCGTCCACGTTGTCCTTCAGCGCCGCCTGATTGTCGTTCACGAACTGCGCGACCACCCCGAGCGACTCCGACAGCTGATTCAGCGCGAGCCCGAGGTTCTCCCGTTCACCGGCCAGGTAGCCCGACAGGTCCGACAGCTGGGTGTTGAACTCGCGCACCTGCTGATCGTTCGCCGCCAGCGCGGATACGAAGATCTGCAGGTTCTCGATGGTGCCGAACAGGTCACCCCGCGACTCGTTGAGCGTGCGCGACGCGGCGGAGAGCTGCTCGATGGTCTGGCCGAGCGCAGCACCGTTGCCCTCGAGGTTCTCGGCGCCGGTCTCCACGAAGCGGGTCAGTGCCCCGTCCTTGTTCGCGCCCTCCGGGCCGAGAGCCCGCGACAGTTCGTCGACGCTGGCGTACAGTTCGTCCACCTCGACGGGGGTGGCGGTCCGTTCCCGCGGGATGATGGCGCCGTCGGCCATCGTCTCGCCACCGGTGTACGCGGGAGCGAGCTGCACGTAGCGGTCCGCGACGACCGACGGGGTGATCTGCACGGCTTTGGCGTCGGCGGGGATGTCGACGCCGCGGTCGACACGCATGTCCACCCGCACCTGGTCCCCTTCCGGGACGACCGCGGTGACCTTACCGACCTCGACGCCGAGGACCCGGACGTCGGACCCCTCGTACACGCCGACGGCCTTGTCGAAGTACGCGGTGATCTCGGTGGTGCCCATGCGGTTGAAGACCCACCACAGCACGCCCGCGATCAGCACCACGGCCGCGACGATCGCGGCGATCAGCACGATCGGGCCGCGCCGTGAGCCGCCACCGGACTCGGCATGCGACATCAGTTCTCTCCCAACGTGCGAACCGGATCGCGGTATCCGGGGATCTCGGGCAATCCGGGCGGAATGAGGTTGACGACGACCTGGTCGAACCAGCGGCCGTTGCCGACGACGTTCGAGTACAGCCGGACGAACGGCTCGTACAGCTTCATCGCCCGGTCCAGATCGTCGTTGCGGTCCTGCAGGATCTGGACGACACCCCGCAGCTGGTCGAGCGCCGGACCAATCGTCGCCTCGTTGTCACGGACCAGGCCGGTCAACTCCGCCGACAGCCGCTGCGTCCCCGTCAGCAGCTGTGAGATGGCCTGCTGGCGGTTGTTGAGTTCGGCGATCAGCAGCGCTCCGTCGCTGATCAGCCGGTTGAACTCCGCGTTCCGGTCCGCGAGGATCTGCGACGTCCGGCCGGTCGCCTCGAGCAGCCGCTTCAGTTCCTGGTCCCGGCTCGCCACCGTCTGCGACAGCCTGGTCACGCCGTCCAGCGAGGCCCGGATGTCGTCCGGTGTCTCGGAGAACGCCTCCGAGAGGGTGTCGAAGCTCGTGGCCAGCTGCTCGGAGTCGATCTCGCCCAGAGTGGTGGCCGCCGACGAGAACGCCTCGATCACGTCGTACGGGGCGACGGTGCGCGACAACGGAATCCGATCGTCCGGATCGAGCACCTCCGTGCCCCGCGGCTCCAGGGCGAGGTACTTCTGGCCCAGGATGGTCTTGATCTGGATCGAGGCGGAGGTGTCGTCGCCGAGCCAGGCGTCCTTGACCTTGAACGACACGAGCACCCGGTCACCGTCGAGCTCGATGTCGGTGACCTGGCCGACCTTGACGCCGGCGATGCGCACCTCGTTGGTGGGTTTGAGGCCGGCCGCCTCGGTGAACTCCGCGCGGTAGGTGGCGCCGGCCCCGATGATCGGCAGCGAATCCAGGAAGAAGGCCGACAGGGTGGCCAGCAGGACCACGAGAATCCCGAGGGCGCCGGACACGGCCGGACTGCGACGTCTGCTCATCGTCCCTGCAACTCCTGCATCCCGTCCTGCGTACAGCGCTTCGCGGCATTGGTGTAGATCGGCTGGTTCACCGTGGGAAGACCCGTCGGCAGATTCAGGTACGGAACCGAACCCGGACCGGCGATCACGTCGATGCCGCACAGGTAGAACTGGAACCACGACCCGTAGCTCGCGACCCGGCCCAGCTTCTCGAGCTTGACCGGAAGGGTCGCAAGGATCTCGTCGACCGCGTCGCGGTTGTTGTTCAGGTTCGCCCCGAGCTGCTCGACCGCCGTGATCGAACCGGCGATCGCCGGCCGGGTCGGCTCGAGCAGATCGGCCGTCGCGTCCGTCAGCCCGGCCAGCGACTGTACTGCCGCACCCACCGTGTCGCGGTCGGCGGCCAGTCCGCTCACCAGCGCCTGGGTGTTGACGAGCAGCGAGTCGAGCTGCGCGTCCCGCTCGTTGATGTTGGTGAGCACCGAGTTCAGGTTGTCGATGACCGCGCCGATCACCCGGTCCTTGTCGGCGATCGTGTTGGTCAGGCTCGCCGTCGTGCGCACCAGGTCGTCGATGGTCCCGGATTCGCCCTGGAACACCTGGACGATCTGCGAGGACAGCGTGTTGACGTCCTCGGCGCTGAGGGTCTGGAACAGGGGGCGGAAACCGTTGAACAGGGTGGTCAGGTTCACGGCCGGTTTGGTGCGTTCCAGCGGGATGGTGTCGCCGTCGGTCAGCTTCATCCCCTGCATGCCCTCACCCTGGTCGAGAGCGATGTACCGCTGGCCGACGAGCGTGCGGTAGCGGATCCGCCCCCTGGTCGCGGCGGGCAGCCAGTCCCGATCGGACACCGAGAACGTCACGCGCGCCTCGCTGCGGTCCACGATCTCGATCTCCTCGACCTGGCCGACGCGGACGCCGGCAATGCGGATGTCGTCACCCTCGTTGAGCGAGGTCACATCCGAGAAGATGGCGTGGAACTTCGTCCCGCCCCCGCCGCCGAGGCTCGCGATGGTCGCCGCGAGCATCCCGGTGGCGAAGATCGTGACCACGGCGAAGACGATCAGCTTGATCAGTGGTGCTGCCAGGCCTCTCATCGGAAGCTCACCTCCGTTCCACGCAGTGCGGGCGCACCCAGGCGCGTCGTCCAGGTCGGCACGTCCTCGGGCGCGATGCCCGTCGCCTCCCCGTACACGACGTCGAGGGCGTCCTGCTCGGCCCGGGACCCGGAGTACGCGACCTGCGCCGTCGCCGGGGTCGTCCCGATCAGCTCGCCGACGTCGTTCGGCACCCCGGACCCCTCGGGCGCCGGGAAATACGACATGGACTCCGGCCCCGGATTCCGGGACGGCACCTGGTAGGAACCGTCGTTGATCGAGCCGCCGGGGTACTGCGGGAAGAACCGTCCCGGGGCCGTGACGTTGTCGTAGCAGGTGGGGCCACGAGTGTCGAGCAGGCGCGGCTCGTCCTGGTTCGGCAGGTACCGGCCCTTCGGATTGACGAACTGGATGCTCGCCCGGACGCCGGGGAACGGGTCGTCGGCCGCGAGCACGCCGGCGGCGGCGGGCGCCGCGTCGGCGAAGCCCTTCAGCATGCACGGGTACGACGGCGAGTACCGCGCCAGCAGCTGCAGAGCCTGCTTGGAGTCGGCGGCGATGCTGATGATCGAGGCGGCGTTCTGTTCGAGCAGCCCGGCGGTCGCCGACGACGCTCCCGTCGCCGTGACGAGCAACGTCTCGAGCTGGTTCTCCTGCTCGACCACCGTGTTGCCGGTGGTGCGCAGGTTGTCGAGGGCACTGATCAGATCGGGCGCGGCGTCGGAGTAGGTCTGGGAGAAGTCCGCGAGTCCGCGCAGATCCTCCTGCACGGCCGGGAGTTCCACGTTGACCTCGCGGAACACCTGTTCGAGCCGGTCCACGGTCTGCCCGAGGGTCTCGCCGCGTCCGCTCAGGCCCTGGGCCAGGGCGCCCAGGGTGTTCGCGAGGTCCTGCGGCGGGATGGCCTCCAGGAGGGGCAGCAGGCCGTCGAGCACCTCGCCGAGTTCGACGGTCTCGGCGCTCGTGTCCTGCACCAGGGTGTCCCCTGCCTGGACCGGGCGCGCCGGCTGGTCCGGCAGGATCAGCGAGACGTACCGTTCGCCGAACAACGTCTTCGGCAGCAGCTGAGCGGTCGCGTTCGCGGGGATCAGGGCGGCCTTGTCCGGTTCGAGCGCGAGATGCGCGGTCACCGTCCCGCCCTCGGCCGTCGTGCCGCGCACCTCGCCGACGATCAGCCCCCGCACCTTGACGTCCGCGTTCATCGGCAGCGCGTTGCCGATCTCGTCGGTCACGAGGTCCACCTCGACGACCTTCTTGAAGGTCTTGTTGTACATAGCGATCGTGACGAACAGGAACAACCCCAGCACGACGAAGAACATGAGGCCGAGGACCCTCCGCTTGAGGGTCGAGGGAGTCGGGTTCATCCGGCCACCCTCACGGTCGTGGAGGTGCCCCAGATGGCGAGGCTGAGGAAGAAGTCGAGCACGGCGATCGTAACGATCGCGGTGCGGACGGCACGGCCGACAGCCACGCCGACGCCGGCCGGACCACCGCTGGCGTTGAAGCCGTAGTAGCAGTGGATGAGGATCAGGAAGAACGCGAAGACGAGCACCTTCGCGAACGAGTACAGCACGTCCTCCGGTGGCAGGAACAGGTTGAAGTAGTGGTCGTACGAACCCGACGACTGCCCGTTGAACATCGTGCTGATCACGCGTGTCGCGAGGTACGCGGCGAGCAGGCCGATGATGTAGAGCGGGATGACGGCGACGAAACCGGCGATCATCCGGGCGGTGACGAGAAACGGCACCGACGGCACCGCCATCACCTCGAGCGCATCGATCTCCTCGCTGATCCGCATCGCACCGAGCTGGGCGGTGAAACCACAGCCCACCGTCGCCGACAGCGCCAGCGCCGCGACGATCGGCGCGAGTTCGCGCGTGTTGACGTATGCCGACAGGAAGCCGGTGAGCACCGAGGAGCCGAGTTGCTCGAGGGCGGCATAGCCCTGCAGACCCACGACGACGCCGGTGAATCCCGACATCATCGCGATCACGCCGATGGTTCCGCCGATGACGGCGAGCGCGCCGCTGCCGAAGGTGACCTCGGCGAGCAGCCGCAGCACCTCCTTGCGGTAGTGGACGAGGGTGCGTGGGGTCCAGGCGATGGCCCGCGCGTAGAACGACATCTGGTCGCCTGCCCGATCCAGCATGTCGAGAGGAGCGCGCACGATTCTGCGCCCGCGGAGCCAGATGACATCTCCGCGGCCCTTTGCGATTGTCATCGAGTCAGGATCCCTTCGCCGGAACGATCTGCAGGTACACCATCGTCAGGATCAGGTTCGCGAAGAACAACAGGAGGAAGGTGATGACGACGGTCTGGTTGACGGCCTCACCGACACCCTTCGGTCCGGCGCCGGGGTGCAGGCCCTTGTAGGCCGCGACGACGCCGGCGATGACACCGAAGATCGCTGCCTTGATCTCGGCCACGTAGAGGTCGGGTAGCTGGGCCAGGGCCGAGAAGGATGCCAGGTAGGCGCCCGGAGTTCCGCCCTGCAGGATGACGTTGAAGAAGTAGCCGCCGGCGATGCCGACCACGGACACCAGCCCGTTGAGCAGCAGCGCGACGAGCACCATCGCGAGCACGCGCGGGACCACGAGGCGTTGCACCGGGTTGATACCGAGCACCTCCATCGCGTCGATCTCCTCGCGGATCGTGCGTGACCCGAGGTCGGCGGTGACCGCGGAACCGGCCGCGCCGGCGATCAGCAGCGCGGTCACGATGGGACTGCCCTGCTGGATCACCGCCAGTACGCTGGCGGCGCCGGTGAACGACTCCGCGCCGAGCTGCTTGATCAGCGACCCGGTCTGCAGCGAGACGACGGCACCGAACGGAATCGCCACGAGGGCGGTGGGCAGGATCGTCACGCTCGCGATGAACCACGCCTGCTCGATGAACTCGCGGAACTGGAACGGCCGGCGGAACAGGTTGCGCACGACGTCGACGAACAACTCGACGATGTTTCCGGCCTGGGTGAGTGCACCGTGTATCGGACGCACGAACGAGCTGGTGCCCGAACCGACCCCCATGTGTTCTCCTAGCTGGTGTGGTGGCGGGCGGACTCGTCGTACCCGTCACCGGGGTACGCCGGAATGACCTGCGTGTCGTCGTCGCGGTAGGAATGGTCCTGATACGCCGGTGCCGCGTGCGATCCGTTGCTCTCCTCGAAGGATTCGAGGATGGCGTGCTGGGCGGGCTCGGGCAGGGTGTGGAGGATGTGCCGCACCCGGTCCTGCCGGCGGCGCACCGCCTGCCGCTCGGGCATCCCCGGGGTGGCTTTCATCTGCGGGACGATGCCCTCGATGTCGTCCACGCCACCGGCGTGATGCCCGGCCTCGACGAGCGCCTGTTCCTGCGCCATCGTGGCCTCGTCCTTCTCCTCCGACATCCCGATCGGCCCGATCATGGTGCCGTTGAGGAACTGCTTGACCACCGGCTCGTCGCTGGTGAGCAGCACCTCACGCGGACCGAACATCACCAGTTCGCGCCGGAACAGCATGCCGATGTTGTCCGGCACCGTGCGCGCCAGGTTGATGTTGTGCGAGACGATCAGGATCGTCGCGTCGATCTCGGCGTTGATGTCGATCAGTGTCTGGGAGATGTAGGTGGTCCGCACGGGGTCGAGTCCCGAGTCCGGCTCGTCGACCAGGATGATCTGCGGGTCGAGCACCAGTGCCCGCGCCAGCCCGGCGCGCTTGCGCATGCCGCCGGAGATCTCGCCGGGCAGCTTGTCCTCGGCGCCGAGCAGACCGACGAGCTCGAGCTTGTCCATCACGATCTTGCGGATGTCGGACTCGGACTTCTTGGTGTGCTCGCGCAGCGGGAACGCCACGTTGTCGTAGAGGTTCATCGACCCGAACAGCGCGCCGTCCTGGAACAGCACCCCGAACAGCTTGCGGATCTCGTAGAGCTCCTTGCTCGAGCACTGCAGGATGTCGGTGCCGTCGATGACGATCGAGCCCTGCTCCGGCCGCAGCAGACCGATCAGCGACTTGAGGAACACCGACTTGCCCGTGCCGGACGGGCCCAGCAGGGCACTCACCTCGCCCGCCGGGAGGGTCAACGTCACATCCTGCCAGATCCGCTGAGACCCGAAGGACTTCGTCAAGCCCTCGACAGCTACTTCGACTCCCACCATTACCTCCGCACGGCTCGATGCTGTTCCCCACTGTGGATTGCGTCACTGTAGCGCATCGAAGTGTTACCTGTGACACGGGATCCTACTAGCGAGTAAGAACACAGGTCAACTCGGGCATAACACCCGTCGATCAGGGTGATGACCTGCGTCTTTGCCGTCCCCGTGCGGCATTGACGTCAACCTATCGCGGATGCATTCCGCGTGCCCGCCGAACCGGTCACGAATGCGCGAAAAGGCCGCTGCCCACGGACGTGAATCCGTGGGCAGCGGCCTTGCCGGATCGCTCGACCGGAGTCGAGCAGCCTCGCACCTCTTACTTGACGGTGACCTTGGCGCCGGCCTCTTCGAGCTTCGCCTTGGCGGCGTCGGCAGCGTCCTTGGCGACCTTCTCCAGGATCGGCTTCGGAGCGCCCTCGACGAGGTCCTTGGCCTCCTTCAGGCCGAGGCCCGAAACGATCTCGCGGACGACCTTGATGACCTGGATCTTCTTGTCGCCGGCACCCTCGAGGATGACGTCGAACTCGTCCTGCTCGGACTCGGCCTCGGCGGCAGCGGCCGGGGCGCCGGCAGCGGCGACGGCGACCGGAGCGGCAGCGGTGACCTCGAAGGTCTCCTCGAAGGCCTTCACGAACTCCGAGAGCTCGAGGAGGGTCAGTTCCTTGAACGCGTCGAGCAGCTCTTCGGTGGTGAGCTTCGCCATGGTGGCGGTCCTTCCTTGTGGATCCCATGTCGCTGATCCGCGACCGGATGGGATACGCGCCGGGGCGCGCGGGGTGGGTGGGTCAGTGATTCGCGAGGGTGCGGATCAGCTTGCGGCAGACTCCTGGTCCGCCTTCTTCTCCTGCAGAGCGGCCGCGAGACGGGCCACCTGCGAGGCAGGAGCGTTGAACAGGCCGGCGGCCTTTGCCAAGTTGCCCTTCATCGCGCCGGCGAGCTTGGCCAACAGCACCTCGCGGGACTCGAGGTCCGCGATCTGGTTGACCTGTTCCACGGACAGCGCAGCGCCGTCCATGTAGCCGCCCTTGATGACGAGCGCCTTGTTGTCCTTCGCGAAGGTCTTCAGGGCCTTCGCAGCGTCGACCGGCTCGCCCTTGATGAACGCAATGGCGGTCGGTCCGACGAACAGGTCGTCAAGGCCCTCGACGCCCGCCTCTGCGGCGGCACGCTTGACCAGGGTGTTCTTGGCGACGGAGTAGGTGGCACCCTCTCCGAGAGCGCGTCGCAGCTGCGTCAGACTGGTCACCGACAGACCACGGAACTCCGTGATCACGGCGGCAGTCGAGTCCTTGAACTGCTCGGTGATCTCCGCAACCGCGGAAACCTTCTCAGGCTTTGCCATACTTCGCCTCCTCTCAGTAACAGTCGTTTTCCCGCTCGGGAAGTTCCACTCGAAATCCGTAAAATGCAAAACGCCCCGGTGCAGGGCACACGGGGCGTACAGAGAGAAGGACGGCATCGCGAACGATGTCGTATCTCCCCTACCTCGTCCTCCTGCGTGGGCCGCCGGGCAATCCCGGACCTTCAACCGAATCCGCACGCGGACCCGGTGACCAACGGTCTTGGGTAGAACATGATCGGGGTGAAGATCGGCACGCGCCGAACTCCGCGAGCCAGCGTACCCGACGGGACGCGCCGACGCAAAACGGCCGGCACGGAGCAGTTCCGTGCCGGCCGTTCGTGCGTTGCCTGCGAAGACCGGGTACCGGTCTCCTTACTCGGCGTCCTCGAGGAGGTTCCGGGTGCGCGACGGATCCACCGGGATGCCCGGGCCGGTGGTGGTCGCGATGGTGACCTTCTTGACGTAACGCCCCTTCGCGGTGGACGGCTTCGCACGCAGGACCTCGTCCAGCGCGGCAGCGTAGTTCTCCACCAGCTTCGCGTCGTCGAACGACGCCTTGCCGATCACGAAGTGCAGGTTCGAGTTCTTGTCGACGCGGAAGTTGATCTTGCCGCCCTTGATGTCGGCGACGGCCTTCGTGACGTCCGGGGTGACCGTGCCCGTCTTCGGGTTCGGCATCAGACCGCGCGGACCGAGGACACGCGCGATGCGGCCGACCTTGGCCATCTGGTCCGGGGTCGCGATCGCGGCGTCGAAGTCCAGCCAGCCGCCCTGGATCCGCTCGATCAGGTCCTCGGCGCCGACGGCGTCCGCACCGGCGGCCTCGGCCTCGGCGGCCTTCTCGCCCACCGCGAACACGATGACGCGGGCGGTCTTACCGGTGCCGTGCGGCAGGTTGACCGTGCCGCGGACCATCTGGTCCGCCTTGCGGGGGTCCACACCGAGGCGCATGGCGACCTCGACGGTGGCGTCGTAGTTCTTCGACGAGGTGTCCTTCGCGAGCCGAGCGGCCGCGAGGGGGCTGTAGAGCGTCGAGGCGTCGATCTTCTCAGCGGCGGCGAGGTACGCCTTGCTGCGCTTTGCCATTGTTCTGTCCTAACTTGTCACCGGAAGGTGAACGGTTCGGTCGTGGTTGTCGAGCCTGGCCGGCCCTCCCACGGATTACTGCTGCCGGGCACTGGGCCCTGCGGGTCCCGAGCGGCGCTGCGCTCAGCCCTCGACCGTGATGCCCATCGAACGCGCGGTGCCGGCGATGATCTTCGCGGCGGCCTCGACGTCGTTGGCGTTCAGGTCTTCCTGCTTGGTCTTGGCGATCTCGCGCACCTGGTCCATGGTGACCTTCGCGACCTTGGTCTTGTGCGGCTCGCCGGAGCCCTTCTGCACACCCGCGGCCTTCAGCAGCAGCTTGGCTGCCGGCGGGGTCTTGAGCTTGAAGTCGAACGAGCGGTCCTCGTAGACCGTGATCTCGACCGGCACGACGTTGCCGCGCTGCGACTCGGTCGCCGCGTTGTACGCCTTGCAGAACTCCATGATGTTGACGCCGTGCTGACCCAGCGCGGGGCCGACCGGCGGAGCCGGGTTGGCCTGACCTGCCTGGATCTGGAGCTTGATGAGCCCGGCAATCTTCTTCTTCTTCGGGGGCATCTCTATTCCTAGTTTCTTGCTCGGTGTGGTTCTTGCGTACTGCTATCGCAAGTTTGAGTGGGTCGGACCGTCAGATCTTCGACACCTGGTTGAAGGACAGCTCCACCGGGGTCTCACGACCGAAGATCGACACCAGGACCTTGAGCTTCTGCTGCTCGGCGTTGACCTCGCTGATCGACGCCGGCAGCGTCGCGAACGGCCCGTCCATGACGGTGACGGACTCGCCGACCTCGAAGTCCACCTCGATGGTGGGCTTGGCAGCCGTCGCAGCGCCTTCGGCGGCACTGGTCGCGGCGGCGGGCTTCTTCTTCGCCTGCTGCGGCAGGAGGAACTTCACGACCTCCTTGATCGTCAGCGGCGACGGGCGCGAGGTGGCACCCACGAATCCGGTGACGCCGGGGGTGTTGCGCACCGCGCCCCACGATTCGTCGTTCAGTTCCATCCGCACCAGGATGTAGCCCGGCAGGACCTTGCGGTTGACCTGCTTGCGCTGGCCGTTCTTGATCTCGGTGACCTCTTCGGTGGGCACCTCGACCTGGAAGATGTACTCCCCGAGGTCCAGGTTCTGCACGCGGGTCTCGAGGTTGGCCTTGACCTTGTTCTCGTAACCGGCGTAGGAGTGCACGACGTACCAGTCGCCGGGCTCGAGCCGAAGCTGCTTCTCGAGGGCCTCCGCGGGATCGACCTCCTCGGCCGGGGCCTCCGCGGGCGCCTCGGGCTCGTCACCGGCCGTCTCGTCGGTTTCGATGCCCGTCTCTGCCGTCTCGTCGGCCGGTTCCCCGTCCGTCTCGTCGGCCGGTTCCCCTGCCGACTCGTCGGCCGCGTCCACGGTCACGGAGTCGTCGACAAAGACCTCGTCCGAAACGCGCTCTTCGGCCGAGGGCTCGTAGGAGTCGTTCTCGGGGGTGCTCACCGGGCACTTTCCTCTCGTCGATCACATTTGCCGGCACGCTGACGCGCTAGCCGAACAACCAGCTGACGCCCTTCACGAACGCCAGATCCAATCCAAAGATGAACGCGGTCATGACCGCCACGAAGACCACGACGACCGTCGTGTACGTGACCAGCTGCTTGCGATTCGGCCAGATCACCTTGCGCAGCTCGGCGAGGACCTCACGGAAGAAGCGCCGCAGGCGCTTGAAGATGTTCTCGGTGCCCTGGGCACCGGAGCGAGCGGCGGACTTGGCCGGCTTCGATTCGGGCCGGCGACCTGCCGCCACCGCGGTCGACGCCGGAGCAGCGGAACGCCGCGGGGACTTCTTGCCGGTGGGGGCAGCGGATGCGGAGGAAGCGCCGGGGGTCGCGTCGGTCGCCGATCCGGCGTCCTCAGGGCTGGAAGTCCCTGCGGTACCGCCGTCGCGCTTACCGCGCTCCTCGCTCACATCGTTCCTCTCGGTCGCTGGCCGTCCGGGGGCAGGGGCGACAGGACTTGAACCTGCAACCTGCGGTTTTGGAGACCGCTGCTCTGCCAATTGAGCTACGCCCCTCTGGTCGATGCCTCCGCCGGAAAACCGGCGTCTCGATCGACCCATCTGCGACCACATGACATGCGCGCCACCCCGTGAGCCGTTACGGCCTTCGAGAGCAGCGCGCTGCGCTATGCGATCCCAGAAGTCTTAGTGTACTTCATAGCCCCGGGACAAACCCAATCCGCCGGCCGGTCAGGCCAGACGGACCGTTGCCGTGGCCCGCCCGAAGATCTTACGTCCCTCGGACTTCGCCACGATCGCGACCACTGCTGTCTTGCTGTCCGCGTCCACCGACTTGACCTTGCCGGAGAACTCCACCTCGGCGGCCCGGTGGGCCTCGACGTAGACCGGACTGGTGAACCGAACGTTGTACTCGGTCACCGCCCCTGGGTCACCGAGCCAGTCGGTGACGAAGCCGGCCGCGATGCCCATGGAGAGCATGCCGTGGCCGACCACGTCGCGCAAGCCGGCGAGCTTGGCGACCTCGTCGCTCCAGTGGATCGGATTGGGATCACCCGACACACCCGCGTAGTTCACGAGGTTGCCACGGGTGAGCGTCACCACCCGCACGGGCAGCTCCTCACCGACGGCGACGTCCTCGAACCTACGGCGCGACATGCATCATCACATCCTTGACTGCGTGGGCGATGTTCTCGTCCACCTCGCCACCGGTGCGGCCCACCAGGGTGGTCCACGAGGTCATCACGAGGTTGTCGTGCTGATCGGTGATGATGTTCTTGGTGGTGATGATGTCGCTGCCGGCAGCCTGACGGAAATCGTCGAGGTACACGTCGCAGAACAACCGATCGCCCACCTGGATGGGCCGGTGGAACACCAGCCGCTGGTCCGTCTGCATGATCTGGCTGAGGTCGTATCCGGTGACGACCTCGTCGAACAGCTTGCGCTGGGCGATCATGCCGACGATGGAGATGAAGGTGAGGGGCGCGACGAGGCCGTCGTAGCCGAGGCCCTTCGCCGCTTCCTCGTCGTGATGTGCCGGATTGTTGTCCAGCACGGCGCGCGCATACTCGCGGACCTTTTCCCGCCCGACCTCGTAGAAGTCCTCGACGCGATAGTGGTGACCGACCATCGAGGCCGCATGTGCCGCTACATCGAACTGGATCCCGGCCTGTTCGGTGCCGTCCACGACCGATTCTTCACTCACGAATGTGCCCGTCATACGCAGAACTCCCGCAACTTCGCCCGGACGCCGGCCGGCGTGGGCGATTGTGCGGGGAGCTCACGCGTCGACGTCGACCCTGTACGACTACTTCGACTCGCGGTGTGCGCGATGAGTGCCGCAGTTGGGGCAGAACTTCTTCAGCTCCAACCGGTCGGGGTCGTTGCGACGGTTCTTCTTCGTGATGTAGTTGCGGTGCTTGCACACCTCGCAGGCCAGGGTGATCTTCGGCCGCACGTCGGTGGAGGAGGCCACGGGATGCCTTCTTTCGCGTCAATCTGATCAACGACGATCAGGGTGGTTCATTCAACTGTGGTAGCGGTGACCGGACTTGAACCGGCGACGCAACGATTATGAGTCGTTTGCTCTACCAACTGAGCTACACCGCCTCGGTGTCGAGTGTCGCGAACAACGGCGGCACCACAATCCAGCGAGCCCCCTGACGGAATCGAACCGTCGACCTTTTCCTTACCATGGAAACGCTCTGCCGACTGAGCTAAGGGGGCGCGACCACCGTGAGCATCTCTGCTCGCTGCGGCCTCCAAAAGATTACACACACTCCTCTGCAGGAACAAAATCGCCAGTTCAGGGGCCGTAAATCGACTTTTTCACCCCTCGGCCGAACACCCGGAGGCGCTCTGAAGTCTGCGCCCGCCGAAACCCGGCGACTGGTCGGTACCGGAACGTCTGCGAACGCAGAACGGCCCCGATCCGTTCGGATCGGGGCCGTTCCGGTGGCAGGTGTAGGATTCGAACCTACGTAGGCGTAAGCCGACGGATTTACAGTCCGCTCCCATTGGCCGCTCGGGCAACCTGCCGGGCGCGATCGGGACCGTGTCCCTGGCGCGTTTGAAACAATACAACGCACACCCCCCTGTTGTGCAAACCGGGTGGACAGCGGCACTGCGCCACCCGATAGCGTCGGGGCGGCAACCCGTACAGAACCGATCCGAAGTGGAGTGCACGTGGCTGATTCGTCGTTCGATGTGGTGAGCAAGGTCGACCGCCAGGAGGTGGACAACGCGCTGAACCAGGCCGCCAAGGAACTCGGCACCCGTTTCGACTTCCGCAACACCGGGGCGGGCATCGAGTGGAGCGGCGAAGAGTCCATCACCCTGACCGCCGACACGGAGGAACGCGTCAAGGCCGCCCTCGAGGTGTTCAAGGAGAAGCTGATCCGGCGCAATCTGTCCCTGAAGTCCTTCGACGCCGGCGAGCCCACCCAGTCCGGCAAGGTCTACAAGATCAGCGGGTCCCTGGTGCAGGGCATCAGCACCGAGAACGCCAAGAAGATCTCCAAGCTGATCCGCGACGAGGGACCCAAGGGTGTCAAGGCGCAGATCCAGGGCGAGGAGCTGCGCGTGACCAGCAAGAAGCGCGACGACCTGCAGGCCGTGATCGCACTGCTCAAGAACGCCGACCTCGACATCGCGCTGCAGTTCGTCAACTACCGGTAGGCAGTGCATCGACTACCAGTGCGTCCGGTAGCCGGTGCGGGCGGTAGGCGGTGCGTCCGGTAGGCAGTGCGGGCGTCAGCCCCCGCGGGCCATGCGCTCGAGCCGGTCGATGCGCTCCGCCATGGGCGGGTGGGTCGAGAACAATCGGCTCACCCGCTCCCCCGGACGGAACGGGTTCGCGATCATCATGTGCGACTGCGCGGCGATCCGAGGCTCGGGGGGCAGGGGCGCCGCCCGGGTGCCCTGCTCGAGTTTGCGCAGCGCCGAGGCCAGCGCCAGCGGATCTCCGGTGAGTTCGGCGCCGGACTGATCCGCCTGGTACTCGCGGGAACGCGACACCGCGAGCCGGACGACGGTCGCCGCGATCGGACCGAGCAGCGACACCAGCAGCAGGGCCAGCGGATTCGTGCCCTGGTCGCGGTTGCCGAACATGTTCGCGAAGAACGCAAGATTCGCCAGCCCCGAGATCACCGCCGCCATCGCACCGGCCACCGAGGAGATCAGGATGTCCCGGTTGTAGACGTGCGACAGCTCGTGCCCGAGCACCGCGCGCAACTCCCGCTCGTTCAGGATCTGCAGGATCCCGGACGTGCAGCACACCGCCGCATGGCGGGGATTGCGGCCGGTCGCGAACGCGTTGGGTGCGCTGGTCGGGCTGATGTACAGCCGGGGCATCGGCTGATGCGCCGTGGTCGCCAGCTCGCGCACGATCCGGTAGATCACCGGCGCCTGTACCTCGGTGATCGGTTGGGCATGCATGGCCCGCAACGCCAGCTTGTCGCTGTTGAAGTAGGCGTAGGCGTTCATCCCGACGGCCAGGACGATCGACCCGATCAGGATCGTCGGGTTGCGGAACAGGGCGCCGATGAACACGATGAGGGCGGACATCCCGATGAGGAGCCCCGCCGTCTTCAGCCGGTTCGCATTCCCGTGCACGTCACGCCTCTTCCCGTCGATCTTGCCCCAGCATTCAACGAAGCAGGGTGGGGAGCGGGTTCCCTGCCGTCATCGGCTGCAGCGGCCTCCCGACGTCCGGGTTCCTACCCCACGCGCGCGATCGTGTAGTCGACGAGCCGGCGCAGGGCCTCGTTCGCCGGTCCCGGCGGCAGCGACTCCAGTTCCGTGCGGGCCTTGTCCGCGTACTCGCCCAGCGTCCGCTTCGCGGCCGCCATTCCCGGCGACCGCGCCAGCAGCTCCAGGGCCTCGGCGACGGCGGCCTCGTCCTCGACCGGTCCGGCGAGCAGTTCGCGCAGCCGATCGGCGTCGGGCCCGGTCTCACGGAAGGCGTAGAGGACCGGCAGGGTGTGGACACCCTCGCGCAGATCCGTCCCCGGGGTCTTGCCGGACTCCGTCGACGCCGACGAGATGTCGATGATGTCGTCGGCGATCTGGAACGCGGTGCCGACGGCGTCGCCGAGCCGCTCCAGATGCGCGATCTGGTCCGGGTCGGCGCCGGAGAACGTCCCGCCGAAGCGTCCGCTCGTCGCGATCAGCGAACCGGTCTTCTCCCACACCACCTTCAGGTAGTGCTCGACCGGGTCCCGTTCCTTCCCGCTGCCGATGGTCTCGCGCATCTGTCCGGTCACGAGCTCGGCGAACGTCTCGGCGATGGTCCGTACCGCAGCGGGACCGAGCGTCGACACCAGTCGCGACGCATGCGCGAACAGGAAGTCCCCGGCGAGGATGGCCACGCTGTTGCTCCACCGCGCGTTCGCGCTGGGTGCGCCCCGGCGCATGGTGGCCTCGTCCATCACGTCGTCGTGGTACAGCGTGGCCAGGTGCACGAGTTCGACCGCGGTCGCCGCCGTCACGACCGCCGGATCGTTCGGCTTCGGACCGAGCTGGGCGGTCAGGAGGGTGAACAGCGGACGGAACCGCTTGCCGCCGGCCTTGGCGAGATGCAGTGCGACCTCGGTCAGGAAGTCCTCGCCGTCGGAGAGCTCGGAGATCAGCACTTCCTCGACCCGGGCGAGACCGTCCCGGACGGCGCCCGCCAGGACCGGATCGCCGAGGTCCACCCCGGCCACCACCGTGTCCGACGTCGCGCCGGACGGACCGGCGGACTGCGCCGCCCCTTCAGTGCTCACGATGAGGTACCCATCCTGTTCTGTCGACCCGGCTACCGCTGTCCGCTGTCGAATCGGCTCCACGGTAGTGAACCTAGCCGCTCCGCCGGTCGGCTACCTCCCCGAGGCACCGAAGCCGTACCTGGAAGGATGGAGCCGTGGTGGCAGAACACGCTGGGTCCGAACCGCGGCCCGACCTTCCGGAGCTCCCCGACCGTACCGACGTGCTCGTCGTCGGCGCAGGTCCTGCCGGGTCGGCGGCCGCCGCCTGGGCGGCCCGCGCCGGCCGCGACGTACTGCTCGTCGATGCCGCGACCTTCCCCCGGGACAAGACGTGCGGCGACGGCCTGACCCCGCGGGCGGTGGCCGAACTCGACCGCCTCGGCCTCGGCGACTGGGTGCGCACGCGCACCGTCAACCGGGGCCTGCGGCTCGAAGGCTTCGGTCGCAGCCTCGAACTTCCGTGGCCGTCGGGTTCCTTCCCGGCCCAGGGCAGCGCCGTGCCACGCACCGAACTCGACGACCGGATCCGCCGCGTCGCCCTCGAGTCGGGCGCCGCGGCCGCCGAGGGAACCAAGGCCGTCGCCGTCGAGCGCGAGGGAACGCGGGTGACCGCGGTGACCTTCGCGACCGCGCGCGGTCCGCGCACCGTCGGGTGCGAACGACTCGTCGTGGCGGACGGGGTCCGTTCTCCGCTGGGCAGGCTGCTCGGCCGGCAGTGGCATCGCGACACCGCGTACGGGGTCGCGGCCCGCGCCTACGCCACCTCCCCCCGCAGCGACGACCCGTGGATCACGTCGCACCTGGAGCTGCGCGACGACGCCGGCACGCTGCACCCGGGCTACGGCTGGGTGTTCCCCCTCGGCACCGGGGAGGTCAACATCGGCGTGGGCACGCTCGCCACCTCCAAGCGGCCGGCCGTCGGGTCGCTGCGCCCGCTGATCGAGCTGTATGCGTCGCGGCGGCGCGGCGAGTGGGGACTCGGCGAGACGACCCGGGTGGCGTCGGCGCTGCTGCCGATGGGCGGTGCGGTGTCCGGTGTGGCGGGCCCGAACTGGGCCCTGGTCGGCGACGCCGCGGCGTGTGTGAATCCGCTCAACGGCGAGGGCATCGACTACGGCCTCGAGGGTGGGCGGCTCGTCGCCGGCGTCCTGGATGCGGACGATCTCACGCAGCTGTGGCCGGCCCTGCTGCGCGAGCGCTACGGGCGGGCGTTCTCCGCAGCCCGGCGACTGGCCGGGCTGCTGACGTTGCCGCGGTTTCTGCCGGCCACCGGGCCTGTGGGGATGAGTTCGACGTCGCTGATGACGGTGGCCGTCCGGGTGATGGGCAACCTCGTCACCGAGCGCGACGAGGATGTCGTCGCACGGGCGTGGCGGGCCGGGGGCGGCGCGTCGCTGCGCTGGGACCGCCGACCGCTCTTCGCCTGAGCCGCGTCCGGTCAGCGCACCGCCCGGTGCAGGGCCACGATCCCGCCGGTGAGGTTGCGCCACTGCACCGACCGCCAGCCGGCGGCCCGGATCCGCTCGGCGAGCTCGGGTTGCGCGGGCCACGCCCGGATCGACTCGGCGAGATAGACGTACGCGTCGGGGTTGCTGCTGACGGTCCGCGCGACCCGCGGCAGTGCCCGCATCAGGTACTCGAGGTAGAGCACGCGCAGCGGAGCCGAGACGGGTGTGGCGAACTCGCACACCACGAGGCGGCCGCCGGGTTTGGTCACCCGCGCGATCTCGCGGAGCCCGGCCTCGAAGTCGGAGACGTTGCGCAGCCCGAAGGAGATGGTGGCGGCGTCGAAGACCGCGTCGGCGAAGGGCAGGCGCATCGCGTCGCCCGCGACCATCGGCACCTGCCGGAACGCGCCCGCCTGCAGCATTCCCGTGGAGAAGTCGGTGGCCACCACCCACGCACCGGACCGGCCGAGTTCCACCGTCGACACCCCGGTGCCGGCGGCCAGATCGAGGACGCGCTCCCCCGGCCGCAGGTCCAGCGCCGCCCGGGTGGCTCGTCGCCAGCTGCGGTCCTGCCCGAAGGAGAGCACGGTGTTGGTGATGTCGTATCGCTGGGCGACGCCGTCGAACATCGACGCGACCTCGCGCGGATCCTTCGCGAGCGAGGCCCGCGACCCGTGAGTAGTTGCCACGGTCGAAACGTTACCGCTACGCGCTGTGCCGACGTTACCGCTACGCGCTGCGCCGCAGCGTGCCCGGCCGGACCGAGCAGACCTGCTCGTAGTGCCCGAGCAGTTCGTGGCACACCGCGGGCCAGGTGCGGCCGAGCACACCGCGCCGCGCGGCCGCGCCGAACCGGGCGCGCAGCACCGGGTCGGCGAGTGCGCCGACCGCGCCCGGCAGCAGGTCGGTGAAGCCGTCGACCGGCAGCCGATAGCCGTTGCGGC
>NZ_AJFC01000010.1:0-21507 GCF_000256505.1 Rhodococcus sp. P14
GCAGTGCGCGACGAGATCGCGTGGGCCGCCCGCGTCGGGCGCGATCGCGGGGACGCCGCTGGCGAGCGCCTCCTGCACGGCCTGGCAGAACGTCTCGTGCTCGCCCGGATGGACGAACACGTCGAGGCTCGCGTAGGCGTCGGCCAGGGCGTCACCGCCGAGGTGGCCGGTGAACACCGCCCCGGGCAGGGCCGTCTCGAGCCGGGCGCGTTCGGGGCCGTCCCCGACGACGACGAGCCGGTAGCGGGGGTCGGCCGACAGGACCGCGAGACGGTCGACGTGCTTCTCCGGGGCGAGCCGGCCCACGAAACCCACCACGAGCCGGCCGTCCGGCGACCAGGCCCGGCGCAGCGCGTCGCTGCGCCGGGCCGGGGTGAAGCGTGCGGTGTCGACGCCCCGCGCCCAGCGGTGCACCCGGGGGATGCCGTGCGCGGCGAGGTCCGCGGCGGCGGCCGTCGACGGCGCGAGCGTGCGGTCACAGGCCCGGTGGATCCGGCGTGTCCACTGCCAGGCGGCCCGGGCCGCGAGGCCGAGACCGTAGCTGGACGCGAATCCGGCGACGTCGGTCTGGTAGACCGCGACGGTGGGCAGGTCGAGCCTGCGGGCCGCGCCGAGGCCGCCGGCACCGAGCAGGAACGGCGACGCCAGGTGCACGACGTCGGGTGCGAATCCGCGCAGGATGCCGGTGAGCGCGGGCTGTGGCAGCCCCACGGGCAGGGAGCTGACCTTCGGCACGTGCACCGCCGGCACCCGATGCACCGGGATGCCGTCGTGATGGGCGGGCGCCGGCGGCAGACCGGCGACGGTGTCGGGAGCGACGACCAGGGCCTCGTGGCCGTGGCGGTCGAGGTGCTCGAGCACGCGCAACACCGAGTTGGTGACGCCGTTGACGTTCGGGAGGAAGGATTCCGCGACGATGGCTACTCGCACCGGCCCAGCATCGCCGTGGCGGCGGTCCGGGCGGGGTGGTCGAGGTGTCCGCCGGGCGAAGTTCCGGCGAATCCTCCCGGCTGCACCGCTACGCGCGCGCCTCGCTGCGCCGCCGGAGATACGTGAGCACGGGGGCCGCGACCAGCCATGTCACCACGATCAGCGAGGCGGCGGGCACGAGGGCGACCCGGGCGTCGCGGCCGGTGACCCGCACGAGGTCGGGGTCGCTGCGGGCGTATTCGACGGCGATCCGCTGCCCGGCCGTGAGTCCCGTCGGATACAGCACACCGAGCTCGGGATTGTGGGTGACACCGTCGGGGGTGACGAAGCTGATCGCCGAGCGCAGCGACCCGGCGGAAAGCACCTCTGCCGTGGCGGTGCCCATGTCGGAGGCGATCAGATGGTCGTTGCGCCACGCCGCGAGGACCAGGATCACGGCGAGCACCGAGATGCCGATCGCGACGCCGAGCACCGCCCGGCGTGCCCTGTCGATTCCGCTCATGCGTCCGTCACAGCTGGGCGCGCACGGCCGCGTGCAGTTCCCGCAGGCCGGAACGGTCGGTGATCACCTCGAGCACCCGGATGCCGCCGGGGAGCTCGGCCCGGTCGGCCAGCGCGGCGGTCAGTGCGGGAAGGTCCACCCGCTCGTGCGGTACCCGGTACGCGGCACACAGCGCGGCGAGGTCCATGCCGTGCGGGGTGCCGAACACCCGCTCGAAGACGCCGGCGTACTGCGGGTCGCCCTGCTCGAGCAGCTCGAAGATGCCGCCGCCGTCGTCGTTGGCGACGACGACGGTCAGGTTCTGCGGTCGCGGTTCGGCGGTGCCGATCAGCAGCCCCGACGCGTCGTGCAGGAACGTCAGGTCGCCCATCAGGGCGACGGTGCGGCCCTGCGGGTAGGCCAGGGCGGCGCCGACGGCGGTCGAGACGGTGCCGTCGATGCCCGCGACACCCCGGTTGGAGAGCACGCGCACCCCGTCGCGCGGGTAGCTCACCAGCGCCGCGTCGCGCACCGGGTTGGAGGCCCCGAGCAGCAGCTGGTCCCCTTCCCGCAGCGCGTCGGTGACCGTCGCCGCGACGTGCAGGCCGGTCGGCTTCGGATGGGCGTCGAGCTGGGCGCGCACGGCCTTGTCGGTGTGGGCGGACAGGTTCCGGCAGCGTTCCAGCCAGGCCGGATCGGGCCGGCCGGTGACGACGGCGCGGGTGCCGGTGGCGAGGACGTTGCCGGACACGTCGGGCCAGCGCGGTCCGGTGGTGAGGGCGTACACCGCCACCGACGGATCGGCGAGCAGCTTGGAGACCGGCCGGTGCAGCGTGGGCCGGCCGGTGATGATCGCCTGCCGCGGCTTCAGATGCGGCAGCGCCATCGGATGGAGCGGGACACCGTGGAGCGGCGCGGTGGGTTCGGCCACGGTCGGCAGTGCCGACAGTTCGGGCCGGTAGGCGGAGCCGTGCCCGGAGATCACCACGGTGTCGGCGGTGATGTCGAGGTCCATCGGCACGTCGAGGGTGGCGTGCACGGTGGTGGTCCAGGCGCTGCCGTCGGGGCGGCCCTCGGGTCCCGGGCCCTGGGCGTGCACGTCCGGGACGAGCGGCTCGCGCAGCGGGATGTCGAAGTGGACCGGACCGGCGTTGCCGGAGCGGGTGCCGCGGGCGGCGGCGAGGACGCGGCTGACCGCGGAGCGCCACTGGCTGTTCTGCTCGATCCCTTCGGCCAGGCCGAGGCTGATGGTGGCGCGGACCTGGGTGCCGAACATGCCGAGCTGTTCGACGGTCTGGTTGGCGCCGGTGCCGAGCAGCTCGTAGGGCCGGTTGGCGCTGAGCACCACGAGCGGCACCCGGGCGTAGTTGGCTTCGAGCACGGCCGGCGCGAGGTTGGCGACAGCGGTGCCGGAGGTCATCACGACGGGCACCGGACGGCCGGAGGCAACCGACAGGCCGATCGCGAGGAATCCGGCGGTGCGCTCGTCGATGCGCATGTGCAGCCGCAACCGGCCCGCATTGTCGGCGGCCTGCAGCGCGAAGGCGAGCGGTGCGTTGCGGGAGCCGGGGCACAGCACCACGTCGCGGACGCCCCCTCGGGCGAGTTCGTCGACGACGGCGGTGGCCTGGGCGGTGGACGGGTTCACGGAACCCAGAGTAGTGCGGGGCGGGCGGCGCGCCCCGGTCCCCCGGGCGGCGCGGGACGCGGGTCACAGCGACAATGGGCCGATGCGCACCGTCTTCGATCCCGGCGAGCTGGGCACCGGCCGCTTCTACCGACTGATGACCGCCACGATCGTGCCGCGGCCGATCGCGTGGGTGTCGACGGTGTCCGCAGACGGTGTGCCCAACGTCGCGCCGTACAGCTTCTTCACCGTCGCCGCCGTGGACCCGCCGGTGGTGCAGTTCACCTCGGTGGGGCGCAAGGACAGCGTCCGCAACATCGAGGAGACCGGCGAGTTCGTGATCAACGTCGCGACCGTGCCGCTGATGGAACGGGTGAACGCGACGTCGGCGGGGTTCGCGCACGACGTGGACGAGTTCGCGACCGTGGGCCTGCGGCCCGAGCGCAGCGAGCGGGTGCATCCACCCCGGGTCGCGGAATCGCCGGCGGCGATCGAGTGCACTCTGCACCGGGTGATCGAGGTCGGGGACTGCTTCGTGGTGATGGGCGACGTGGTGGCCGTGTCGGTCCGGGCCGACGTACTGGCCGAGGACGGGCTGCCGGACGTGGCGGCTCTGGCACCGGCGAGCCGGCTGGGGCGGAACGAGTGGGGTCTGACACCGCGGGTGCGCCACCTCGATCGACCCGAATGATAGGTTAGCCTCCGCTGATTTTATCGTCGACCGAGTGTCGCCGACGACGCCCGGCGTCTCGGGACGGAGGTTCTGTATGGCTGCGCGCACCACGACCCGGACGCCGCCCGCCACCCGCGAGATCGTCACCGCCCACGTCCTCGCGGCCGAACCACTCGGGGCGAGCTTCGTGCGCGTGACCGTCGGCGGCGACGGACTCGCCCGGTTCGCGCCGATGGGGTTCGACCAGTGGTTCCGGATGTTCCTGCCCGGTCCCGGCCGGCACGCGCCGACCCTGCCGGGAGCCGCCGACCACAGCTGGTGGCCGCAGATGCAGGCGATGCCGGAACAGATACGTCCGATCCTGCGCAACTACACGGTGCGCGACTACCGGGAGGCGGGCTGCGGCCGCTACGGGCCCGGAGCGGAACTCGTCGTGGACGTCGCGACCCACGGCGACACCGGACCGGCGTCGGCGTGGGCGCGGACAGCGGAACCGGGTGCGGCGCTCGCGCTGCTCGACGAGGGCATCATGTTCCACCGCCCGGCCGGGGCGACTTGGCAGATCGTCGTGGGCGACGAGAGTGCGCTGCCGGCGATCGCCGGGATCCTCGCCTCGTCGGCCGAGCGGAACGACGCGACGGTCACGGAGGTGTTCGTCGAGGTTTCCCACCTCGAGGACGTCGCGGCGCAGAACCTGGTGACGGGACCGCGGACCCGTGTGCATCCGGTGACCCGGACGGATGTGCGGCCCGGAGCGCAGGTGCTCGACGCGGTGCGCGCCGCGGAGCTGCCGGACGGGCCGGGCTACGGATTCGTCGTGGGAGAGTCCGGGTTGGTGACGGCGATGCGCCGTCACCTCGTGCGGGAACGGGGCCTCGAGAAGTCGGCCGTGACGTTCAGCGGGTACTGGAAGTACGGGGCCGCCGCGTACTGAGGCGGCGCCCTTCCGGCCCTGTGTGCGGGGACCGGAAGGGCGCCGTCGACGTCTCAGCCGGCGTGCTTCTGCACCAGCGCGCCCACGCGGGGCAGGGCCTCGACGACGTGCTTCTGCGCCGACGGACGCAGCTTGTCGTAGACCTTCTTGATCGCCGTGCGCGACGAGGCCGCGATGCGCGCGTCCGTCACCCCGAGCAGCGAGTCCGCCACGGTCTCGCCGCGCGCGGTGAGGTAGTCGGCGAAGTCACCGTTGCCGGCGTAGTCCTGCCAGAACGGCTGGATCTTGGCGACGAACTCCGGCAGCAGGCCCTCGACGGCGCTGGGCACGATCGACGGGCCGAGCTTCGTCACCGCCGCGTAACCGGCCTTGAGCGCGAGACCCGACGCGCCCTTCTTGTCCGCCACCTCGGCGTCGATCAGCGCCTCGACGTCGGCGACGACCGCCGGGACCTTGTCGGCGCCGAGCAGGGCATCATCCAGAGCTGCAACCACTTCCACTGCCTCCGTAATGTGACTCGTGAGTACGAACGCCCGGAACGATATACGACGACCCGAGCCGCACCTAGTCGAGCGCGGCGCGGCACCGCCGCACCCGGTCGAACCACCAGCGCGTCCGTTCGGGGTCGGCTCGCACCGTGTCGAGGAGCGCCGGATCCGGCGTCACCTGTCCCACCGGGAGCTGCCCGTCGGCCATCGTCCGTGGCGCTGCCACGTCGGCGGTGAAGAACCCGCCCGTGCCCAGTCCGCACGCGTAGGGCAGCGCGGGCAGCGCGGCCGCGGCGGCCAGTCCGGCCCCCATTCCGACGGCCGAGTCGAGTGCGCTCGACACCACCACCGGCACGCCGTGCCCGGCCAGCTCGTCGGCCAGTGTCAGCAGCCGTCGCATCCCGCCGAGCGGGGCCACCTTGACCACCGCCACGTCGGCGCCGCCGGCCCGGACCACGTTCAGGGGGTCTTCGGCGCGCCGGATGCTCTCGTCCGCCGCGATCGGCACGTCGGGCATGCGGCGACGCACCTCGACCAGTTCGGGCACGGTCGCGCAGGGTTGCTCGGCGTACTCGAGCGGGCCGTCGGCGACGAGTTCCCCGAGCGCCACGACGGCCTCGTCCACACTCCACCCGCCGTTCGCGTCGACGCGGACGTTCGGCACCAGCTCGCGCACGGCCCGCACCCGTGCGACGTCCTGCGCGAGGTCCTGTCCACGTTCGGCGACCTTGACCTTCGCGGTGCGGGCTCCGGGGAACCGGGCCAGGATCTGCGGTACGTCGCCGGGGCCGACGGCCGGGACGGTGGCGTTGACGGGGACGGTGTCCCGGCGGGGAGCCGGAGGCCCGAGCCACGCGGATTCGAGGGCCGAACGCAGCCAGTGGGCGGCCTCCTCGTCGGCGTACTCGGGGAACGGCCCGAATTCTCCCCAGCCGGCGGGACCTCGCACGAGCACGAGCTCACGTGCGGTGATGCCGCGGAACCGCACCCGCATGGGCAGCGACACCACGACGGCGGCATCGAGGATCTCGTCGAGGGGCGGCAGGGCCGCGGCGGTCACGGCTGGCCGGGCCGCAACTGGACCATCAGGGCCTCGCAGTCGGCGAGCAGCGTGCCGTCGACGTCGCGCAGCTCGGCCGAGCAGAACAACTTGCGCCCGTCGACCCGGTCGACCCGGCCCTCGACGACGAGTTCGGTCTCGAGCGGAGTGATCTTGCGGTAGTTCACGTGCAGGTAGGCGGTGCGGGCGATGGGATGACCGGCCGCGTGGACGACCATCCCGAACAGGTCGTCGAACAGCAGTGGCAGGGTTCCGCCGTGCGCCGCGCTGTTGCCGCCGCGGTGATAGACCCGGAACGTGCCCCGCGAGCGAACCGACTCGGCATCGAACTTCTCGAGCATCCACGGCAGCATCAGCAGGCTGCCGCGGCCGGGCAGGTCGACGTTGAAGCCGGCCGGAGACCGGCCTTCGGGCACGACGTGCGGCTCGAGCAGGTCCCCGAGCGCCTCGGCTTGCTCGATGGCGCGGTCGACGACGTCGTCGGGGAGGTGGGTGGAGACGGCGAGATCCTGCAGCCGCCGCAGGGCCTCGACGAGGCGGCCGAAGTTCGGTCCGGCCTTCACGGGCGTGTACACCGGGAACCCGCCGTGATGTTCGTACTCGGCGTCCACCGTGCTGTCCGTCTGCTCGCTCATGCCTGCACGGTAACGCGTTCCAGCACGACGGTGCTCCGGCAGGACGGTGTTCCGGTCAGGACGGTGTTCCGGCAGGACGGTGTTCCGGCAGGACGTCGGTGCCGCGGTGGCGCATCGGAGTTCTATGGTCGACGGGTGACTTTCCATTCCGAGCTGTGGCGGCCCGTACCCGGGTTCGAGAACCTCACCGACATCACCTACCACCGGCACGTCACGCAGGGCACCGTCCGCGTCGCGTTCGACCGGCCGGAGGTGCGCAACGCGTTTCGTCCGCACACCGTCGACGAGTTGTACCGGGCGCTGGACCACGCCCGCATGACGTCCGACGTCGGCGCCGTGCTCCTCACCGGCAACGGCCCCAGCCCGAAGGACGGCGGCTGGGCCTTCTGCTCCGGCGGCGACCAGCGGATCCGTGGGCGCAGCGGCTACCAGTACGCGAACGGCGAGACCGCCGACACCGTGGACAGGGCCCGGGCGGGCCGGCTGCACATCCTCGAGGTGCAGCGGCTGATCCGGTTCATGCCGAAGGTCGTGATCGCCCTCGTCAACGGCTGGGCCGCCGGCGGTGGGCACAGTCTGCACGTCACGTGCGACCTGACGCTCGCGTCCCGGGAACACGCCCGGTTCAAGCAGACCGACGCCGACGTGGGCAGCTTCGACGGCGGCTACGGCAGCGCGTACCTCGCGAAGATGGTGGGGCAGAAGTTCGCCCGCGAGATCTTCTTCCTCGGCGAGACCTACACGGCGGAGGAGATGCACCACATGGGCGCGGTCAACCGCGTCGTCGACCACGCCGAGCTCGAGAACGTCGCGCTCGAATGGGCCGCGAAGATCAACGGCAAGTCCCCGCAGGCCCAGCGCATGCTCAAGTACGCGTTCAACCTGCAGGACGACGGGCTCGTCGGCCAGCAGCTGTTCGCGGGCGAGGCCACTCGGCTGGCGTACATGACCGACGAGGCGGTCGAGGGCCGCGACGCGTTCCTGCAGAAACGCGAACCCGACTGGTCGCCCTACCCCTGGCACTACTGAGCGGAAGTTGCCCGCGCGGAGCGGGAGGTTGTCGCCTCGTCGTCCGAGTGCAGTGCACGCCAACCTCCCGCTCGTCGCGAGAACGTCCCGATTGAAACGGTCCGAATCGGGCACACTCCTGACCATGACGGATCGCGAGCAACCACTCCCCGACCACATCCGCCCCGCCGGCGTCTCCGACGAGACGGTCGCGGCCGCCGGCAAACTCTCCGAGGCGCTCGAGACGGTCGAGCAGGCCCGCGGCAACCTGTACGCCTTCCACCAGCTGATGGGCCGCGCCGACCTGCTGCTCGGCGACGCCGTCGACAAGCTCGCCGAAGCCGGTCACCGCGAGCTCGCCGACCGGGTCCGGACGGAGATGGTCGGACGCAACGTTGTCGAGGGGCGGTGGACCTTCCAGATCGTGGAGGACTTCGACGACGGCTACTGGACGGAGTTCCGTGAGCTCGACCGGCAGGTGCGCGACGAGCTGGTCGCCGGCCGCCGGCATCTGTTCGAGGCCGAGATGAAGGAGGACCGCCGCACCCACGGGCGACGCGGGCACGAGGCCAGACCGGTCGAGGACGGGTGAGATGGAGATTCTCGCCGGCCGGACGATCCTGCGGCCGTCGGACTACGACGTCGCCCTGAGGTTCTACGGCGAAGTCCTGGGTCTGGCGATCTACCGCGAGTATCCCGGCGGAACGGTGTTCTTCGCCGGTCAGTCGCTCCTCGAGGTGGCCGCGCACGGCGGCAGCGCCCGGCCGCAGCACTTCGAGGGCGCACTGTGGCTGCAGGTGCGCGACGTCTACGACGCGGAGGCCGAGTTGGTGACGAAGGGCGTCCCCATCGTGCGGGAGGCCCGGCAGGAGCCGTGGGGACTGCACGAACTGTGGATCGCGGATCCGGACGGCATCCCGATCGTGCTCGTGCAGATCCCGGCCGATCACCCCCTGCGCCGCGACACCCGCTGAGCGGTGTGTCCTTTGGGCTGCCCTGGCAGCCCAAAGGACACACCGGCCGCGTCAGCGGCGGGTCTCGAGGGCGGCCGCGATCTGCTCGGTGTGGGCCTGCGACTCGTAGAGCTGACGCAGCAGCCACAGCCTCAGCACCCGGGCGATCGCGCCGGCGACGTACAGCGCGGCGCCGAGGATCGCGACGATGAGCAACGCCGTGGCGAGGATCTGGTACGACGCGATGTTGCGCAGGTCCGCCTGGGTGAGCGAGGCGAAGTAGACGACGAACGCGGCGACGGCACCGCCGATCATCAGCACGAGCCCGCCGATTCGTGCGGGTCCGTCCCCCTTCGCGGATCCGGTGTCGAGCTTCAGCTCCGCCGCGTCCTTCCGGAACTTGGCGCGCCGCTCCTCGGTGAGTGCGGTCATGGTCATCCTCCTAGATAACTGGTCGAAAGTTCGTTCTCGATGTCGGCGGGCTCACCGATCCGCACGACGCGGCCCTGCAGCATCAGCGCGGCCGACGTCGCGATGGGCAGCACCGCCCGCGCGAACTGCTCGGCGACGAGGATCGACAACCCGTCCTCGACGAGCCGGCCGACGATGTCGTACATCTCGGTGACGATCCGGGGGGCGAGCCCCATGGACAGTTCGTCGAGCAGCAGCACGGTGGGATCGGTGCCCAGGGCGCGGGACAGGGCGAGCATCTGCTGCTCGCCGCCCGACATCGACCCCGCGAGCTGGCCGCGTCGCTTCCCGAGGATCGGGAAGCGCTCGTAGGCGACGGTCTCGAGATCCTCGAGCGACACGCCGGTGCCGGTGGCGACCCACAGGTTCTCCCGGACGGTGAGGTTGGGGAAGATCCCCCGCCCCTCCGGGATGGTGCAGACGCCGAGCCGGGCGAGCGCGGCGGCGTCGACACCGTTGACGACGCGGCCGGCGACGCGCAGTTCGCCGTGCTCGACGGGCAGTACGCCCGAGCACACCCGAAGCGTCGTGGTCTTGCCGCCGCCGTTCGGCCCGAGCAGGGCGACCACCGAGCCCGGCTGCAGCGTCAGGCTCACCCCGTGCAGCACTTCGATGGGTCCGTAGCTCGCCCGCACGTCGACGAGTTCGAGCAACGGGGTCGGCTCGTCGCCGGAGACGTCGACGAGATCGGTGACGGGGGCGTTCATGCCACCTCCTCGGTTCCGATGTACGCGGCGATCACCGCGGGGTCGTTGCGGATCTGCTCGGGGCTGCCCGAGGCGATGAGCGCGCCGTAGTCGAGGACGTGGATGCGCGAGCACACCCGCATCACCAGCGGCAGGTCGTGCTCGACGAGGCAGATCCCGAGGCCGTCGTCCGCGAGCCGGCACAGCAGGTCCGCGAAGTCGTCGGTCTCCTGTTCCGTCTGTCCGGACGCCGGTTCGTCGAGCAGCAGCACCCGCGGCCGGGTCATCAGCGCCCGCGCGACCTCGACGACGCGGGCGCGGCCGGTGGGAATGTCGGAGACGTCCATGTCCGCGACGTCCGTGAGTCCGGTCAGGTCGAGCAGCCGGTCGGTCTCGGCGTCGATGTCGTGCCGCGCACGGGTCGCGGTGCGGTGCATGTCGCCGGCGACCCGGAGGTTGTCGCGCACCGACAGCGACAGGAACAGCTCGAGCCGCTGGAAGGTGCGGGCCAGTCCGCGCCGGGCGCGCTTGTAGGGCGCGGCGCGGGTGAGGTCGACGCCGTCGAGCAACACCTGCCCGGCGGTCGGCTTCTGCAGTCCGGTGACGGTGTTGAACAGGGTGGTCTTGCCGGCACCGTTGGGGCCGATCAGCCCCGTCACGGTGCCCGCGGCGACGCTGATGCTCACGTCGTCGACGGCGGTGTGCCCGCCGAACCGGACCGTGATGCCCCGGGTCTCGAGCAGGGTGTCAGACATGCGCGCTCAGCTCCTTCGCGACGCTCGCGGACGATTCGGGCGCCGCCGGGGTGGGCCGCGCCGCGGGCAGGCCCAGTTCCCGGTCGAGGCGGTAGCGCCCCTCGGCCGTGTACGGCTCGTCGAGACCGACGAGTTCGGGCGGGGTGGTGCGGCGCCGTTCCATTTCGTCGGCGCCGAGCACCGCACCGGGCATGAGCCACTCGCCGACGACGGGCAGCAGGAACACGATCGTGATGGTCAGGGCCGCGAACCACCAGTTGCCCAGGACGCCCGTCAGGGCCAGGACGTAGAGCAGCGCGATCGCCGCGCCGCCGCCGTACAGCACCGGCCGGGCGGAGAGCAGACGGCGGTAGCCCTCGACCATCTGGTGCACGCTGCCGGACGGATTGTGACCCACCCCGATACCGATCAGCGCGGGGCTGACGGCGGCGATGTTGCCCAGCAGGAGGTACAGGCCCTCGAGTTCGGGCTGCGTCTTGGCGAGGTTGTTGAACGAGACCATGATGACCGCGAAGCCCACGCCGGCCATGACACCGCCGAACAGCGCGCCGCTGACGTACCCGATGCCCGCGACGACGGTGAGCATGAGCAGGGTCAGGCTCACGATGATGTTGAAGTTCTCGCCCGCGACGGCACCGGTGGCGCTCGACATCAGCACACCGCCGAGTCCGGCGATGGCGGCCGAGAGCATGAACACGCTCAGCTTGAGGGTGATCAGGTTCTGCCCGAGCATGGCCGATGCGGCGGGGCTGTCCTTCATGGCCGCCAGGCGACGTCCGTAGCCCCTGTTGCGCAGGGCGACGACCCCGACACCGAGCAGCGCGAACAGCACCGTCGCCGTCATGAGGAACGTCGTCTCGTCCTGCAGGTCGAGCGGGCCGATCCGCAGCGGCGGGATCACGAGCGAACCGCCCGTGAAGATCGAGAACTCGACGCCGAACAGTTCGTGTTCGGTGGTGTCGCGCAGCACCATGTTGGAGACGAACACGCCGAAGGCCATGGTGGCGAGCGCGAGGTACAGGCCGCGCAGGCGTAGCGCCGGGAGCGCGACGAGCCCGCCGACGAGCGCGGTGAGGACCACGGCGAGCAGCACACCCCACACGGTCAGCCGCTGGTCGAGTCCGGTGCCGGTGATCCCGAAGTGGAACACGACGATCGTGGCGATCGCCCCGAACGACAGCGGGGCGAGGTTCATCTCCCCCGCGTACCCGGTGAGCAGGGTCAGCGACAGCGCGACGATCGCGAAGGTCATGCCGAGGGTGAAGGTGGTGATCGCGGATTCCACCATGAGCAGGCGGATGAGGTAGACGATGGCCACGAGAGCGACCGCCCACACCACGGCCTTGCGGACGCTCGGCACGTGGTAGCGCTCGCGGGTGCGCATCGCCGCGCCGCGCAGCCGGTCCTGGGGCAGCACGATCAGCACCACGAACAACGCCACCATGGGCAGCGAGACACGCAGATTCGACGTCCACGCCCACGAGGAGGGGGCGTAGCCGATCAGGTAGGCGCCGGCGAGGCCGAGGACGAGGGCACCGACGAAGGTGCGCGGGATCGAGCTGAGCCGGCCGAACATGGCGGCCGCGAACGCGTCGATGACGAGCAGGGTGAGCATGTTGGCCTCGAGGCTGCCGCCGCTGATCGGGGTGATCAGCACGCCGGCGAGGACGGCGAGCGTGGAGCCGAGCGCCCAGGAGAACGCCGCGATCCGTTCGGGGTTGTGCCCGTTGAGGCGCAGCAGGTCGGGATCGTCGACGACGCCGCGCATCGTGGCGCCGGTCCGGGTGCGCTGGAAGAGCATGCGCAATCCCACCGCGATCCCCACGGCCGCGAGCACGCACAGGATCTCGTGGACGCGGACGAACGCGCCGAGCACCCGGATCCCCGTGTCGTCGCCGAAGAACATGCCCAGCGAGCGGGGCTTCTCGGGATGCCAGAACCACTGGGACAGGAACAGCATCCCCAGCATGATCGAGACGGTCACGACGATCTTGGTGACCTCGGCGGTGTCCCGCAGGCCCCGCATGATCACCACGTACAGCGCCAGGCCCATGAGCGGCCCCGCGAGGAACAGCACCGCCAGCAGGGCCAGCGGGACGGGCAGCCCCCAGCCGGCCGTGAGCTGCCAGTAGAGGAACGCGCCGAGCATCGCCTGGGCGCCGTGCGCGAAGTTGAAGATTCCGGAGGTGTTGTAGGTCAGAACGAGCCCGGAGGCCGCGATCGCGTACACGGACCCGAGCACGAGGCCCAGGATCGTGAACGTCACGAATGTGTTCATGGTGAAGCCCTGTCGGTAGAGAACCGGTCGTGTGGAGGCGGGGCGGTGCCGCGCGGGCACCGCCCCGCCGGTCGGTGCAGGCCGGTCAGTCCTGCGGCGCGAGCACGTTCGGGTTCATGAACTTGGTGGCGATCCGGTCGGGACCGAGTTCGGTGCCCCACGTCTCGGGTGCGGTGGCGACGAGGTACTCGTCGTTGCATTCGAACTCGCCGGAGGACTGCGGGAACGCCTGCGTGTACGCGTCGCCCTTCAGCGAGACCATCAGGCCGCACTTGGCGGGCATGTTGGCGCCGGGATCGGTGACGGCGTGCAGACCGCCGCCGTCCCACTCGTGGATCTGCGAGAGCTCGTCGATCATGCACTGCCGGGTCAGGTCCGACCCGCACTCCTTCGCCGCGGTGGCCCACAGCAGGAACGACGAGGTGGCCTGCATGCCCAGCAACGCGGTCTTGCCGCCCTGCTCCTCGACGAGGTCGACGTACTGCTGGACGGCCGGCACCTTGTCGGCGTTCTCGAGCATCTGGAAGCCCATGCCCGCGTACAGGTTGTCGAGCAGACCCCCGGCGTTGGCCTCCTTGACGGTCTCGCCGTACCAGGTGGCCTCACCCATCAGGACGGGATCGATGCCGACCTGTCCGAGTGCCTTGAAGAAGTTCAGTTCGTTCGGCACCGGCGACCGGGAGGTCCACAGGCCTTCGACGCCGCACTCCTTGAACTTCTCGGCGAACGGGACGTAGCTGGCCTCGCCGTCGTAGTTGATGGTGACGCCGCAGTTCTTCAGCTCGAACCCCGCGGCCTCGGCGATCGAGCGCACCTTCGTCAGGGACGTGACGATCGTCGGCATCGTGCTGCCGACGAGGTCGAACTTGTCCTTCAGGTCCGGTCGCAGCTGTGCCAGCTGGAACCAGGCCGAGCCGTTGGCGTAGTCCACGGGGAACGGCACGCCCTGGTAGGTCATCGGGCCGTTGGCCGCTTCCGGGGACACGGTGAACCCGGGCACCGCCGCGAGGTTGCAGGCCACGCGGGTCTGCTCGGCGGTCTGGTCCATCGCGAAGCCGTGGCCGACCATCATGAACTCGGAGCGGCACGCATCCTGCATGACCGAGTTGGCCTGGGTCATCGCGGCGTCGTAGTCGGTGCCGACGATGGTGCGCCCGTTGATGCCGCCCTGGGCGTTGCACCAGTCGATCATCGCGGAGACGGCGTCGGACATCTCCTTGTTCAGGCCGGGGCTCTTGGCGTAGCCGCGGTCGTCGCCGTAGCCGATCCTGATCTCGGTGTCGGTCACGCCCTGGTCGGTGGCACCCGTGGCGTCGCCTTCGCCGCACGGCGAGTCCAGGGTGCCGAACTTGTCCACCGTGAGGGTGTCGGCCGCGGCGGCTCCGGTGCCGCCGGTGCCGGCCCCGCCCGACGGGTCGGCGCCGCGTTCGCCGGCACAGGCCGAGAGCAACGCGACAGAGGCCGTGAGCGCCAGCACGGTCCTGGCGAGTGTGTGCTTGTTCAAGGTCGGGTGTCTCCTTCGTCACAGCAACCCCTGTCCGGCGGTCGGCGCGGGAGGGGTGGTGCGGCGAAAGCTAGCCAGGGCCGCGGAGGCCGCGACGTGGGATTCCCGGTCAGTGAGACCTGCGGTGAAGTCGGTCACACACCGATCGGTGAGTGAATCTCCGCACAGCGGGGAACCGCCGCGGGCACCCTGCCACCGGCGGAACCGTCGAGGTGTCGGTGTTCACCGACCCGTCGCTGTACTTTTACCCACCGGCTACCTCACAATCGGCAGATGTGACCGCAGAGCTTGTCGTCCTCCTGGTGGTGGTAGTCACTGCCCTCGCATTCGACTTCACCAACGGCTTCCACGACACCGGGAACGCGATGGCGACATCGATCGCCACCGGCGCCCTGAAACCGAAGGTCGCGGTCGCCCTCTCCGCCTCGCTGAACCTGGTCGGCGCGTTCCTGTCGGTCGAGGTCGCCGCAACGGTCGCCAAGGGCGTCGTGAACCTGGACAGCACCGGCGGCGAGGCCCTGCTGCTCATCGTGTTCGCCGGTCTCGTCGGCGGCATCCTCTGGAACCTCGCGACGTGGCTGTTCGGCCTGCCGTCGAGCTCGTCGCACGCGCTGTTCGGCGGCCTCATCGGCGCGGCCCTGGCGTCGCTCGGAATCGGCGGCGTGGTGTGGGACGGAGTGATCGGCAAGGTGATCATTCCGGCGCTGCTGGCGCCGGTGGTCGCGGCCCTCGTCGCCACGGTGGGCACCTGGTCCGTGCACCGCATCACCCGCGCGGTGCCCGACGAGACGCGCGGTCACGGCTTCCGCATCGGCCAGATCGGCTCGGCCTCGCTGGTCTCGCTCGCGCACGGCACCAACGATGCGCAGAAGACGATGGGCGTGATCTTCCTGGCGCTCGTCGCGCACGGCAGCATCACCGCCGACGCGGAGATGCCGTTCTGGGTGAAGTTCTCCTGCGCCGTCGCGATCGCCCTGGGCACGTACCTCGGCGGCTGGCGCATCATCCGCACGCTCGGCAAGGGGCTGGTGGAGATCGCACCCCCGCAGGGCATGGCGGCCGAGTCGTCGTCGGCCGCGATCATCCTCACCTCGAGCCACTTCGGCCTGCCCCTGTCGACCACCCACGTGGCGACCGGGTCGATCCTGGGGTCCGGTCTGGGCACCCGCTCGGCGAACGTGCGCTGGGGCGTCGCGGGCCGCATGGCCGTCGCCTGGCTGATCACCCTGCCGTCGGCGGCTCTCGTCGGCGCGTTGTGCTGGGGGCTGGCCCATCTGATCGGCGGCCTGCCGGGTGTGGTGGTGGTGTTCGCGGTGCTGTGCGCGCTGTCGCTGCTGATGTACGTGCGCTCGCGCCGGCAGCCGATCGACGCCTCAAACGTCACCGCGGAGTGGGACGGCAAGCTCGCTCCCGCGCAGACCCCGGCCCCGGCCCCGGCGCCCGAGGACGTGCCGGCCGCACCGACCACTCCCACGGAGGGACGCCCGTGACCCTGTTGACGAACACCCTGAGCTCGCTGTGGCAGGTCGTCCTCGTCGGCCTCTTCTTCGGGGCGGGCCTGCCGGCGGTCTTCGCGCTCGGCATGCGCTCGCTCGTGGCGGGTCGCGCAGGTGAGCAGGCCCGGCCGAACCCGCTCGGCATCGCCGGTGCCGTCGTCTGCTTCGCCGTCGTGCTGATCGCGATCGTCGCGGGGATACTGTTGCTGGCCTCGGATTTCCTGTCGAGCACCTTCGGCCTCGACCTCATCTGAGCCACCGCCCCGCCGTCCGTCCCACGAAAGAACGACATTGTCCAAGTACTCGCTCCGTTCGGTCCTCGACTGGCTGCGTGCCGGCTACCCGGAAGGCATCCCGGCCAAGGATCACTTCGCGCTGCTCGCCGTGCTGCGCCGGCGTCTGACGGACGAGGAGATCGCCGAAGTGTGCGAGATGTCGATCGCCACGGCCCACGAGCATCCCGAGCGCCACGTCGACTACGACACGCTCAAGCAGATCATCGCCGGCGTGCTCCACGAGGAACCGTCGGAGGAGGACCTCGAACGAGTCGCCGGGCACCTCGCCGCGGGGGGCTGGCCGGTGGTCGCCGAGGACGGGACCGTGGTGACCGGCGACGACGGGACGGACTGAGGAGGTGCCCCCGTGACGCTTCCGCCGTTCCTCACCTCCATCATCGAATGGCTGCGTGCCGGTTATCCGGAGGGCGTGCCGGAACAGGACTACGTGCCGCTGTTCGCGCTGCTCAGCCGGCGGCTGTCGGAGGACGAGGTCGACCAGGTCGCGCACGCCCTCGTCGACGACGGGGACCTGCCCATCTCGAAGACGGACATCGCCGTGCTGATCACGAAGATCACCAACGAGATGCCGCTCGAACAGGACATCGATCGGGTGCGCCGGCACCTCGAGACCGGAGGATGGCCCCTCACCGGCCCCGCCACATGAACCTCGAGGTGCTGCCAGTCCCCTCCGGCGACGCCGTGCAGGCGGTCCTGCCCGCACTCCGGCGCATGCTCGACGGCGACGGACCGGCCCTGCTCCCGGTGCCGGCCGCCGACGACCGGGAGATCCGGCGACTGACCGGGGCCCTGCGCCCGGGCGAACCCGTCGACGACGGCATCGGTCTCGTCGTCGCCACCTCGGGCACCACGGGCACCCCGAAGGGCGCCCAGTTGACCGCCGCAGCGCTGCGGGCCAGCGGGGACGCCACGCACGAGCGTCTCGGCGGGCCCGGCTCGTGGCTGCTGGCGCTGCCCGCCCACCACATCGCCGGCATGCAGGTGCTGCTGCGGGGCCTGCTGGCGGGAACCAGGCCCGTGGTGATCGACGTCGCCGGCGGCTTCGATCCGGTCCGGTTGCCCGCGGCGATCGCCGCGATGCCCGCAGGACGGCGCTACACGTCGCTGGTGCCCACCCAGCTGATCAAGGCCCTCGATCACCCGGCCGCCGTCGCGGCTCTCGCCGAGCTGGATGCGATCCTGCTGGGCGGTGCCGCCACGCCCGCTCCGGCCCTGCGCCGGGCGCGGGACGCCGGGATCACCGTGGTCCGCACCTACGGGATGAGCGAGACGTGCGGCGGGTGCGTGTACGACGGCGTCCCGCTGGCCGGGACCACGGTCCGGGTCGACGCGCAGTCCCGGGTGTGGCTCGGCGGGGTCACCCTTGCCCGCGGCTACCGTGGTCTGCCCGATCATCCGGCGTTCGCGGAGCCCGGCTGGTTCCGCACGGACGACGCGGGCGAACTCGCCGACGGGATCCTGCGCATCCTGGGGCGCCTGGACGAGGCCGTCTCCACGGGCGGCCTCACCGTCGTGCCGCAGGTCGTCGAGGCCGTCCTGCTCGAGCACCCCGCGGTCCGCGAGTGCGCCGTGATCGGCCTGCCCGATCCGCGGCTCGGCCAGCGGGTGGCGGTCGTCGTCGTCCCGGAGGCCGGCGCCTCCCCCACCCTCGACGAACTGCGAGCCTGGACGAGCGCCTCGCTGGACGTCACCGCGGCCCCGCGGGCGCTGTACGTCGTCCCCGCCCTGCCGTTGCGCGGCCCCGGCAAGGTGGACCGGCGGGCGCTGGTCGCCCGGTTCTCGTAGGTCGACCCGTCACGGCCGAGCGGGCGGATCGGTCATCTCCCTCGGTCGTCTCCTCGGCCCGGCGGGATGCCCTATTCGCTCGATGGCAGGATCGACGCATGGCAACCGCTGGTCAATGGCTCGAAGGCGCCCGTCCGCGCACACTTCCCAACGCGATCGCCCCGGTCGTCGCCGGTACCGGCGCCGCAGCCGCGCTCGACGGCGCGGTGTGGTGGAAGGCGCTGCTGGCGTTGGTGGTCGCGCTCGCGCTGATCGTCGGGGTCAACTTCGCCAACGACTACTCCGACGGCATCCGCGGGACCGACGACGACCGCGTCGGTCCGCTGCGGCTGGTGGGTTCGGGCGCGGCGGCGCCGGCCGCGGTCAAGCGGGCCGCGTTCGCGTGCTTCGGAGTGGGCGCGATCGCCGGGATCGCGCTGGCGCTCACGAGCGCGTGGTGGCTGCTCCTGGTCGGTGCGGTGTGCATCGCCGGCGCCTGGTACTACACCGGCGGCCGCAGTCCCTACGGCTACAGCGGGTTCGGCGAGGTCGCGGTGTTCGTGTTCTTCGGGCTGGTCGCCGTGTCGGGCACGCAGTTCGTGCAGGCCGGCCGGATCGACTGGGTCGGGCTGGCGTGCGCGGTGGCAGTGGGTTCGTTCTCGAGCGCGGTGCTGGTGGCCAACAACCTGCGCGACATCCCCACCGACACCGTCTCGGGCAAGCGCACGCTCGCGGTGCGGTTGGGCGACCCGCGGACCCGGACGCTGCACCTGATCCTGCTGGCCGTGCCGTTCGTGGCGTCGCTGGCCCTGGTGGCGCGCACGCCGTGGGCGCTGGCGGGCCTGCTCGCGCTGCCGTTCGCGGTGCGTGCCCACGCACCGGTGCGATCCGGTGGTCTCGGTATGCACCTGATCCCGGCGCTGCGGGACTCGGGCGTGGCGATGCTGGCCTGGGCCGTCGCGACCGCGGCGGCGCTGTTCGTCGCCTGAGCGGTCGCGCCCGCAAACCTCACTTCCGGTCGGGCACCAGCAGGCCGAGCGCCCAGTTGACGATCGAGATGATCAGGGCGCCCCAGAACGCGGTCCAGAAGCCCTCGACGGTCAGACCGTAGTCGGTGAACTCGCTCAGCCATGCGGTGAGCAGGAGCATCAGCGCGTTCACGACGAGGGTGAACAGACCCAGCGTCAGGATGAGCAGCGGTAGCGACAGCAACTGCACGAGCGGCTTGACGAATGCGTTGACGACGGTGAAGACGAGCGCGATCACCAGCAGGGCGATGATCTCGTCGGTGGCGCCGGTGCCGGATCCCGTGAAGTCGATGCCGGAGACCCACTGGGCCGCCAGCCAGATGGCGACGGCGTTGAGGACCAGCCGGACCAGGAAGTTGATCATGCCGACACTGTTCCACATCCGGCCCCCGGGGACGCCGTCGCGAATCCCGGACGGTCAGGCCGCCCGGCCCCGGTAGTCACGCAGACGGTCGCGCAGGACCCTGCGGGGGACGTGTGACTCGACCAGCGTGCGGGCACGATCGTCGTCGGAGCGCAGGATTCCGAGCAGCAGGTGCTCGCAGCCGATGACGCGGTCCCGCCGCGCGAGAGCTTCCCGCAGGGCGAGTTGCAGGGACTTCTTCGCGGCAGGATGGAACGGCAGATGCCGCGCGAACGGTCCCCGCCGGCCGCCGCCTGGTCCCCGATCGAGGACGCCCTCGCCGAAGCTCTCCTCGAGCCTCGCCCGGACGGAATCGAGGTCGATGCCGATGGCGCCGAGCGCGGCGGCGTCCTCGTCGCCGAGCATCCCGGCGTCCCGGACCAGTTCGCTGCGCACGGTCCCGGCGGTGAGACCCAGGTCGGCGAGCAGGTCACGGAGCGTCGTGTCCGCGGTGCCGAGGACGCCGAGCAGCAGGTGGGCCGGCTCGATCCGTCGGGCGTCCAGCTCCCGGGCCTCTTCCTGCGCGGTGACGACGGCGGCTCGCGCGCCGGCGGTGAATCGTTCGAACACGGCGGATCACCCACGCTTCCGGTTGTACTTCTGGTGGACGGCCTGCCTGCTCACCTCGAGCGCATCGGCGATCGCCTGCCACGACCAGCCCTGCCGGCGGGCGTTGTCGACCTGGATCGCCTCGAGCCGCTCGAGCAACCGTCGCAGGGCGCGCACCGCCCGCAGCCCCTCCGCGGGATCGGGGCTTCCGGCGGCGGCGGCGAGCGTGGTGGCCTCGGTCATGCCGTCAATTTACGTTGACAACCGGCGAACGTCAAGACAAGTTGACAGGACGGGTCCGGCCACCCGATCAGTACCGCGCGACGGCAGCGTCCACGGCACGCTGTAGTTCGTCCTGCACCAGGCGCGTGACGTCACGGACCCTGCCGTCGAGGTCGGTGACCGGGCCGGTGAGGAACACACTCGCCGGACGCGACGGGTCCTTGTCCGGCCCGTATCCGATCCCGACGCACACCAGGGCGGGCTGCGCCCCCAGGTCGCGCGCCCGGCGGACGATGTGGCCGATGCCGGTCCCGAGCGGCTGCAACCGCGTGGGGTCGCCCTCGTTGCAGGTGCCCTCCGGGAAGATCGCGACACTGTCGCCGCGATGCAGCCGGGCGGCGGAGACGTCCATCATCCGGCGTCCGGCGTCGGAGACCGCCCGCAGGCCGTGGTTCTTGGCCCGGAAGACCGGGATCCCACCCATCATGTCGACCTTGCGGCGTCGTGACTCGTCGGCGAACAGCTCGTCCTTCGCCAGCACCCGCGTCCTGCCGATCACCGGGCGCAGCGGCGAGCGCCACGCCGTCGCGGCGAGGACGTACTGATCGCTGTGGGTGAGATGGTTGGCGACGATCAGCAGGGGCGTCCCGCCCCGCACGAGTTCGCGGAGACGATCGCGGACGTCCCCTGCGCAGCACACCCGGGGGCGATACCGAGCGGCGAGCAGGGCGTAGGCCGCCCGGGCGACGGGCCGGCTCTGCCGGTGCCCGAGGTAGAAGTCGTACACGGCTTCGTAGTTGTCCAGGGACACGGCGGGGCGCTCCATGTCCTCACGATACCGAACCTACGCACCCGTAGGCTACGGACTCGTAGGGTCCGGGGCGGCGAGGCTCAGGCCGCCCATCTGCCGGTGGCCGCGAACTTCTCGAGCGTCGCGGTCGGGCCGGCGAGGTCCAGACCCTCCCCGGCCACCCACTCGTCGTCGAAATAGGTACCCGCGTAGCGTTCCCCGCCGTCGCACAGGAGGGTGACGACGCTGCCGTGCCGGCCGTCGGCGATCATCGCCGCGATCAGGCCGAACGCACCCCAGAGATTGGTCCCGGTCGAGCCCCCGACGCGGCGGCCCAGCGCTTCGCTCGCGTGACGCATCGCGGCGATCGAGGCGGCGTCCGGCACCCGGATCATCCGATCCACCACCTGCCCGACGAACGACGGCTCCACGCGGGGCCGTCCGATGCCCTCGATCCGCGACGGCATGCCCGTCGT